>JAZBPF010000251.1:0-30494 GCA_036351515.1 Pseudomonadales bacterium
GCTGTGACAGTGCGTGATCACCGTGCGATCGAGGTCGATGCCGGCCGCGCGGATGCGCTCCGCCGCGTCCCGACGCAGGCGCAGGGCCCGCTCCGGGTCCATGAGCTCGGTCCACTCCAGGTTCCGCGCGCCGGGCACGTGGCCGGCCCGCGGCGCCGTGCGCCGCCGCCCCGCGTACTCCTCCGGTGACCGCGCGTCCCAGATCACCGCATGGGGGTCCTCGAGGGCCGCGAGCACGTCCTCGGTCTCCGCGATCGCGTCGCGATGGATCGTCACCGGCTGCGGCCGCGGCGTCGGCGCCCCCGGTTCCCGGGTGAGCGGCAGCCCCGCCGCGTGCCAGGCCTGCAGGCCGCCGTCGAGGTAGGCCCAGCGCTCGTGCCCGAGCACCGTGAGGGTCCAGGCCAGGCGACCCGCCCAGCCGCCGCCCTCGTCGTCGTAGACCACGACCTCGCGCTCCGGGGCGAGCCCGAGGCGCGTGGCGAGCTCCGCGAGCCGGTCCGCGTCGGGCAGGCGCCCCGCGGCCGGCGGCCGCCCGTCCACGAGTTCCATGGGCGTGACCAGCACGGCCCCCGGGAGGTGCGCGGCGGCGTAGCGCTCCGGGGCACCCACGTCGACGACGAGGGGCGCGTCGGGGGCCGCGAGCCGGGGCGCGAGCACGGCGGGCTCGAGGAGGCGCTGGGGATCGAAGGGCATGGCGGTTCCGGTGCGTCCGCGGGGGCGCCATCTTACCGGCGCCGACGGGCCCCGGGGGGCGTCCTGGCCGGCGGTCGTTCCGGAGGCTCCCGGGCGGTCAGGGGCGGGCGCGGGCCTCCGCCTCGGCGCGCAGCAGCTGCCAGCTCGCGAGGCGGGAGGGGGCGACGGTGCCCGCCGCGATCGCCGCGCGCACGGCGCAGCCGGGCTCGTCCTCGTGGCGGCAGTCCCGGAAGCGGCAGGCGGTCGCCGCCTCGGCGATCTCCGGGAAGCCGGCGCCCAGGGCCTCCGGGGCGGGCACGTCCGGTTCGAAGGCGCGGATGCCCGGCGAGTCGACGAGCACGCCGCCGTCCAGCCGGTACAGGCGCGTGACCGAGGTGGTGTGGCGACCGCGGCCCCGGCCGCGGTTGCGGCGGGCCGAGAGGGAACCGACCTCGGCGCCGGCGCCCGGGACGAGCGCGTTCAGGAGCGAGGACTTGCCGACGCCGGACTGGCCCACGAGCGCCGCCGCGCGCCCGGCGAGGCGGGCGCGCAGTTCGTCCAGCCCGGCGCCGGTGTCCGCCGAGACCCGGAGCACGGGCACGCCGAGGGCGGGGTAGGGGGCGAGGAGCGCCGCCAGGGCGGGCTCGGCCGCCGCCGGCAGCTCCGCCTTGTTGAGCACGAGCAGCACGTCGAGGTCGTCCAGGGCCGCGGCGAGCAGGTAGCGGTCCAGCAGGTCCGCGTGCGGCGCCGGTTCCGGCGCGAGCACCACCACGAGCAGGTCGAGGTTCGCGCACACGGGCTTCAGGCCCCGCGCCGTGTGCCGGGCCAGGAGCCCGTCCCGCGGCAGCCGCGCGGTGACCACGCCGCGCCCGGGCACCGGCGTGCCGTCCTCGTCCCGTTCGCGCTCGAAGAGCACCCGGTCGCCGGTGACCACCGGGTCCACGGTGGCGCGCAGGAAGCAGCGCAGGGGCTCGCCTCCGGCCAGCGGCTCGAGCTCGAGTTCGGCGCCGAAGTGGGTGATCACTACACCCACGGCGTCCGCCTCTCCCGCTTCCATGCCGCGCTCCCGCCAGGGTGCGAGGCGCCGCTCCCGGGCCGCGGCGATGCGCCGGCGCTGCTGCTCGCTGAGCGCGTCGCTCACGGCCGCCCCCCGCGCGGTACACTCCTCGCCCGCCGTTCCCGACCTCGCGAGGAGCCCGCGCCGTGCCCGGCACCGACCTGCCGCCCCTGGTCTGGATGGACCTCGAGATGACCGGCCTCGACCCCGAGGAGAACGTGATCATCGAGATCGCGACCCTGGTGACGGACGGCGAACTGCGCATCCTGGCCGAGGGCCCCGTGCTCGCGATCCACCAGAGCGAGGCGGAGCTCGGCAAGATGGACGAGTGGAACCGCACCCATCACGGGGAATCGGGTCTCGTGGACCGCGTGCGGGCGAGCGCCGTGGACACGGCGGAGGCGGAGCGCCGGACGCTGGCGTTCCTCGCCGAGCACGTCCCGGCCGGGGTCTCGCCGCTCTGCGGCAACTCCGTGCACCAGGACCGGCGTTTCCTGCGCCGGCACATGCCGACCCTCGACGCCTGGCTGCACTACCGCATCGTCGACGTGAGCACCCTGAAGGAGCTCGCCCGGCGCTGGTACCCGGCGGCGGCCGACGCCTTCGTGAAGCGCGAGGCGCACCTCGCCCTCGACGACATCCGCGAGTCCATCGAGGAGCTGCGCCATTACCGGCGCACGATCCTGCGCCCGCCGGCGGAGGTCGCCGCAGCGCTCGCGCCGCCGGACCCCGCGTCGTAGGGCGCGCCCGCGAGGCCCGCACGCTGCCGGGCCAGCGCCCAGTCCACGTGTTCCGCCACCAGCTCGGAGAGCCCGGGTCGCCGCGCTTCCAGCGCCTGCACGATCCGGCGCGACGGCGGCGCGTTGCCGAGGGCGACGGCGAGGTTGCGCAGCCAGCCGTCGTAGCCCGCGCGGCGGATGGCGCTGCCCTCCGTGCGCGCGAGGAAGGTCTCCTCGGACCACTGGAACAGTTCCACGAGGTCCGCGGCCTCGAGCCCGTGCCGGGGCCGGAAGTCGTCCTCGGCGCTGGGCCGGGCGAACTTGTTCCAGGGACAGACGAGCTGGCAGTCGTCGCAGCCGAAGACCCGGTTGCCCATGGGCGCGCGGAGCTCCTCCGGAATCGCGCCCCGGTGCTCGATGGTCAGGTAGGCGATGCAGCGCCGGGCGTCGAGCTCGCGCGGGCCCAGGAAGGCGTCCGTGGGACAGACGTCCAGGCAGGCGCGGCAGCTGCCGCAGTGCTCCGTCTCCGTGGGTGCGTCCACGGGCAGCGGGAGGTCCGTGAAGATCTCCCCGAGAAAGAAGAAGGAGCCGGCCTCCCGGGAGAGCAGCAGCGTGTTCTTGCCGATCCACCCGAGGCCCGCGCGCTCGGCGAGGGCCTTCTCGAGCACCGGTGCCGAGTCCGTGAAGGCGCGGTAGCGGCCCCCGGCCGCGGCCTCGAGGCGGCGGGCCAGGCGCGCGAGCCGTGGACGGACGATGCGGTGGTAGTCCCGGCCGAGGGCGTAGCGGGAGACGTAGGCCTGCTCCGGCTGCTCGAGCACCCGCAGCGGCTCGTCCTCGGGGGGCAGGTAGTCGAGGCGCGCGACGATCACGCGCAGGGTCCAGGGCTCGAGGCGCTCCGGCGCCGCACGCTTGTCGGCGTGGCGGACCATCCAGTCCATGGTCCCGTGGCGCCCCGCGGCGAGCCAGCGGCGCAGGTGCCCGGGATGCTCGCCGAGCTCGAGGTCCGCCACGCCCACGGCGGCGAAACCGAGTTCGGCGGCCCAGGCGTCGAGCTCCTGCCTCAGGGCGTGCAGATCCACGATGCCTCGCTGGATTCGGCGGCCGGGAGCCGTACACTCGGCCGCCCTCGCCGACGGGCGCGGATGATAGCAGGCTGCCGGGCGCGGAACGTCGGATCCGGACCGACGCGGCGCGGCGGCCCGAGAGGGGAACCCCCATGAGCGACCTCCTTCCCGCGGAGCCCCTGCCCGGCGTGGCGCGGCTCTACACGGGCGCCGCCACCGGCGCCATGGACCGGAGCGCGATCGACGCCGGCCTCGCCGGCATCGTGCTCATGCGCCGCGCCGGCGCCGCGGCCTTCGCGGAGCTCCGGGCGCGCTGGCCGGACGCCGGGGCGCTCACGGTCTACTGCGGACGGGGCAACAACGCCGGGGACGGCTACGTGATCGCCGGCCTCGCCGTCACCCGCGGCCTCGCCGTGGAACTGCTCCAGCTCGGCGATCCCGGGGACCTGTCCGGCGACGCGGCGACGGCCCGGGACTGGGCCGTCGGCGAGGGCGTGCGCATCGAGTCCTTCGCGCCCGGCCGGGCTCCGCGCGGCGACGTGCTCGTGGACGCGCTCCTCGGGACCGGGCTGCGCGGGACCGTGCGCCCGGCCTTCGCGGAGGCCGTGGAGACCCTCAACGGCGCCGGCTGCCCCGTGCTCGCCGTGGACGTGCCCACGGGCCTCGACGCGGACACCGGCGCCGAACTCGGCACGGCGGTCCGCGCGGACCTGACCGTGACCTTCATCGCCGCCAAGCGCGGGCTGCTCACGGGGCGCGGGCCGGCGCTCACCGGAGCCCTGCGCTTCCACGATCTCGGCGTGCCGGCGGCGCTGCGCACGGGCACCGTGGCCGGGGATCCGGGCGTCGCGCTCCTGCGCCTCGGCGAGGACGACCTGGTGCTGCCGCCCCGGGCGCCGGATGCCCACAAGGGCGCCTTCGGCCACGTCCTCGTGGTCGGGGGCGACGAGGGGCTCGGCGGCGCCGTGCTCCTCGCCACGGAGGCGGCCCTGCGCAGCGGCGCGGGCCTCGTCTCCTGCGCCACCCGGGCGGCCCACGTGCCGGCGCTCCTCGCCCGCACGCCGGAGGTCATGGCGCGGGCCGTGGAGCACCGCGACGGCCTGGCGCCGCTCCTCGCCCGGGCCACGGCGGTGGTGGTCGGCCCCGGCCTGGGCACCGGACCCTGGGGCGAGCAGCTCCTGGACGCGGTGCTCGAGGCGGCGCTGCCGACGGTGTTCGACGCCGATGCCCTGAACCTCCTCGCGGAGCGCGCCCTGCCGGCGCCCCGCGCGCCCCGCGTCGTGACCCCTCACCCGGGGGAGGCGGCGCGCCTGCTCGCCACGGACACGGCGACGGTGCAGGGCGACCGCTTCGCCGCGGCCACGGCCCTGGCGCACCGCCTCGGTGCCACGGCGGTGCTCAAGGGCGCCGGGACGCTCGTGGCCACGGACGACGCCGTCGCCCTGTGCCCCCTCGGCAACCCGGGACTCGCGAGCGGCGGCACCGGCGACGTGCTCTCCGGCATCCTCGGCGCGCTCCTCGCCCAGGGCCTCGACGGGGACCGGGCGGCGCGGCTCGGGGTCTGCCTGCACGGC
Organism: Pseudomonadales bacterium; assembly: GCA_036351515.1. GTDB lineage: Bacteria > Pseudomonadota > Gammaproteobacteria > Pseudomonadales > Azotimanducaceae > JAZBPF01. Next base: position 5,087 of record JAZBPF010000251.1, read on the forward strand.
GCCGCGGCGGACCGGGCGGTGGCCGAGCACGGGGTGCCGGGGCTCGTGGCCTCGGATCTCGCGGGCCCCCTCGCGCGGCTCGTGGACGCCGTCTCCCGGTGACCGGAGCGGCGCGCGTGGTCGAGCTTCCCGACGAGGCGGCCACGGCGCGCCTCGGCGCCGCGCTGCTCGGCCTCGACGGGCCCGCGCTCGTGCTCCTCGAGGGCGACCTCGGCGCCGGCAAGACGACGCTGGTGCGGGGCTTCCTGCGGGCGGCCGGTCACGCCGGGCCCGTGCGCTCGCCCACCTACACGCTGGTCGAGAGCTACCGCACGGAGCGCTGCGCCGCGCACCACTTCGATCTCTACCGGCTCGGCGATCCCCTCGAGCTCGAGGAGCTGGGGGTGCGGGACTACTTCGCCGGGGACGCCTGGTGCTTCGTGGAGTGGCCCGAGCGCGCCGCGGGCCTCCTGCCCCCGGCGGAGCTGCTGATCGAGCTGGCCGTGGTCGGCACGGGGCGTCGCGCGACGCTCCGGGCCGGCTCGGAGCGGATCGGGGCCCGGCTCCGGGACGCGCGCCTCGACGTTTCTTGAGGCCGATCCCAGAAAGCCTCCTCATCCACTTGATTTTCGTCGGATTCTGAAGCAAGTTCAGCGACGAGAAGGGCGCCCTGCCGAGGCGAGGCCCGGATCCGCCCCGCGGATCCGGCCTTCGTCGTCGCGCGAGCGCCCGGTGGATGCGGACGGGGTGCGCGGTGGCGGGCATGGCTGCAGCGATCCGGAGCTCGAGGCTCCGGCGTCCGGGCTTCCGGGGTCCGGGCCTCCGGGGTCCGGGCCTCCGGGGTCCGGCCTACCGGCGTCCGGGCCTCCGGGGCCGGGTGCTGGGCCTCCTCCTCGCCCTGTCCGCCGCGCTCCTGCCCTGCGCCGCGGCGGCCGTCGACGTCGAGCACATGCGCGTCCACTCGGGCCCGGACCACACGCGCCTGGTGCTGGACCTCTCCGGTCCCTCCCGCTGGAGCCATCTCGAGCTCCCCGATCCCCCGCGCATCGTCGTCGATCTGGAGCAGGGCCGGCTGCGCTTCGATCCCCGCCGCCTGAACCTCTCCGGCACCCCCATCGCCGCCGTGCGCGCCGCCGACCAGGGCGACGGTCGCCTGCGCGTGGTGCTCGACCTGCGGCGCTCCCTGGCGCCGCGGCTCTTCGCCCTGGAGCCGGTGGCGGACTTCGGCAACCGCCTCGTGGTGGACCTCTACGAGCCCGAGGGGCGCCGCGAGGAGCCCGCTCCGCCGCCGGTGCGCGAGCTGCGGCGGGACGTGGTGATCGCCATCGACGCGGGCCACGGCGGCGAGGACCCGGGCGCCATCGGCCCGAACGGCGTGCGCGAGAAGGACGTGGTGCTCGCCATCGCCCGGCGCGTGGAGCGGCTCTTCGACGACACGCCCGGCTACGAGGGCGTCCTCGTGCGCACCGGGGACTACTACGTGCCCCTGCGCCGGCGCACGGAACTCGCCCGGCAGCACCGCGCGGACCTGTTCCTCTCCATCCACGCCGACGCGTTCAAGACGGCGCAGCCCCGCGGCGCCTCGGTGTTCGCCCTCTCGGAACGCGGCGCCACGAGCGAGACCGCCCGCTGGCTCGCGGACAAGGAGAACCGCTCGGACCTCATCGGCGGCGTCGGCGACGTGAGCCTGGACGGCAAGGACCCGGTGCTCACGCAGGTGCTCATCGACATCGCCATGACCGCGAGCCTCGGTGCGAGCCTCGACGCCGGCGAGCGGATCCTCGAGTCCCTCGAGCGCGCGACGCGGCTGCACAGCCGGCGCGTGGAGCAGGCCGGCTTCGCCGTGCTGAAGTCCCCGGACGTGCCCTCGCTCCTCGTGGAGACGGGCTTCATCTCCAATCCCCAGGAGGCGCGGGAACTGGCCACCGCCGAGCACCAGGCGCGCCTCGCCCGGGCGATCCACGAGGGCATCCGTCGCCACGTGGAGGCGGCGCCGCCGCCGGGCACGCTCGTGGCCTGGGAGCGCACGAACGGCGCGGCGGAGCGCCGTTACCGCATCCGCAAAGGTGATACGCTGTCCACCATCGCCGAGCGTCACGGGGTCCCGACGCGGCGCCTGAAGACGGCCAACGGACTCGCGAGCGACGTGATCCGCATCGGCCAGGTGCTGGTGATCCCGCCCAGCTGATCCGCGGAGCCCGCCTTGCCCATCCACCTCCTGCCCGCCCAGCTCGCGAACCAGATCGCGGCCGGCGAGGTGGTCGAGCGTCCCGCCTCCGTGGTCAAGGAACTCGTCGAGAACGCCCTCGACGCCGGCGCCTCGCGCATCGAGGTCGAGCTGGAGGACGGCGGCGCGCGGCTGATCCGGGTCCGCGACGACGGCAGCGGCATCCCCCGGGACGAGCTCGCCCTCGCCGTCGCGCGCCACGCCACCAGCAAGATCGACTCCCTCGCGGACCTCGAGGCCGTCGGCAGCCTCGGCTTCCGCGGCGAGGCCCTGGCCAGCATCTGCTCCGTTGCGCGCACGACCCTCACCTCGCGCCTGCGGGACGACTCCGCTTCCGAGGCCTGGCGCCTGGTCGTGAACGGCCACGCGGAGGCCGTCGACCTCCTGCCGGCGGCCCATCCGCCGGGCACGACCGTCGAGGTCCGGGACCTCTTCTTCAACACGCCGGCCCGACGCAAGTTCCTGCGCACGGCGCGCACGGAGTTCCAGCGCATCGAGGAGGTGCTGCGGCGCCTGGCGCTCGCGCGCATGGACGTGACCTTCGAGCTGCGCCACGACGGCCGGGTCGTCCGCCGGCTGCCCCCGGCGCAGGACGCCCTCGCCCGGGAGCAGCGTCTCGCGGCGGTCTGCGGGGCCCCCTTCCTCGAGCACGCGGTGGCCCTCGAGACGGAACGGGACGGGCTGCGGCTCGCGGGCTGGGTGGCGGCGCCGACCTTCTCCCGCAGCCAGCCGGACCTGCAGCACTTCTTCGTCAACGGTCGCGCGATCCGCGACCGGACCGTGGCCCACGCGGTCCGGCAGGCCTTCCAGGACGTGCTCTACCACGGCCGCCATCCGGCCTTCGTGCTGTTCCTCGAGCTCGACCCTCGGCGCGTGGACGTGAACGTCCATCCCACGAAGCACGAGGTGCGCTTCCGCGATCAGCGGGCGGTGCACGACTTCCTCTTCCGCGCCCTGCGCCAGGCCCTGGCCGAGCTGCGTCCGGAGGACCGGCTCGCCCGGGTCCGGGCGCTGGAGGCGGAGGAGGCGACCCCGGCGGCGCCGCCGCAGGCCGGGCTCGCCCTCGGCGCCGGCGGCGGCCCCGCGGCCTGGCGCGGCGCGCCCTCCCCCGGAGCCGCCGCCGTGCGCGAGCGCCTCGCCGCCTGGAGCGAGCTCGCGCGGCCGGCGGCCGCCATGCAGGCTCCGGGGCCCGCGTCGGCCGTCGCCGAGGCGCCCGGGGAGGAGATCCCGCCCCTCGGCTATGCCGTCGCCCAGCTCCACGGCGTCTACGTGCTCGCCCAGAACGCCGACGGTCTGGTGATCGTCGACATGCACGCCGCCCACGAGCGCATCACCTACGAGCGCATGAAGACCGCGCGGGACGCGGACGGGATCCGCAGCCAGCGCCTGCTCGTGCCCGTGACCCTCGCGGTCGCCGAGGCCGAGGCCGAGCGCGCCGAGGAGGCGGCGACGCTCCTGGCGGAGCTCGGCCTCGTGCTCGAGCGCATGGGCCCGGAGGCCGTGGTCATCCGCGAGATCCCCGCGATCCTCGGGGAGACCGACGTCGAGCAGCTCGTGCGCGACGTCCTCGCGGACCTCGCGGAGCACGGGAGCACCGGTCGCGTGCGCGAACACGAGGACGGGCTCCTCTCCACCATGGCCTGTCACGGCTCCGTGCGCGCGAATCGGCGCCTGACGATCCCGGAGATGAACGCGCTGCTCCGGGACATGGAGCGCACGGAGCGCAGCGGTCAGTGCAACCACGGCCGGCCCACCTGGACCGTGCAGACCCTCGCGGAGCTCGACCGGCTGTTCCTGCGCGGTCGCTGAAGGGGTGCGCATCGGTCCCGGTCCCGACGGTCGCTGGCCGGTGCTGTCCCTCATGGGACCGACGGCGACGGGCAAGACGGACCTCGCCGTGGCCCTCGCGCAGCGGCTGCCCGTCGCCCTGATCAGCGTCGACTCGGCCCTGGTCTACCGGGGCATGGACATCGGCACGGCGAAGCCGTCACCCGCCCTGCGCGCCCGCCATCCCCACGCGCTCGTGGACATCCGCGATCCGGCGGAGCCCTACTCGGCGGCGGAGTTCCGCAGCGACGCCCTCGCGGCCCTCGACGCCGCCCGCGCCGCCGGACGGCTGCCCGTGCTCGTGGGCGGCACCATGCTCTATTTCCGGGTCCTCGAGGCGGGCATCGCCGAGCTGCCGCCGGCGGATCCGGCGCTCCGGGCCGAGCTCGCGGCGCGCCTCGAGGTGGAGGGCCCGGCCGCGCTCCACGCGGAACTCGCCCGGGTCGACCCCGAGGCCGCGGCGCGCATCGATCCGGGCAATCCCCAGCGCATCCAGCGAGCGCTGGAGGTCTTCCGCGCGAGCGGGCGGCCCCTGTCCTGGTGGTGGGCCCGGGAAGCGACCGGGCGCCCCCTCGAGACCGACTACGCGCTGCACCGCTTCGCCCTGCTGCCCGGCGACCGCGCCGCCCTGCACGCGGCGGTGGCGGCCCGCTTCGAGGCCATGCTCGCCGCCGGCTTCCTCGACGAGGTGCGGGCCCTGCGGGCGCGCGGCGACCTCTCGCCGGCGCTGCCGTCCATGCGTGCCGTCGGCTATCGCCAGGCCTGGGCGCACCTCGAGGGCGCCTTCGACGCGGCGGAGCTGCGCGACCGGGCCGTCGCCGCCACGCGCCAGCTCGCCCGGCGCCAGCTCACCTGGCTGCGACGCTGGGAGGGGGTGCACCGGATCGAGGTGACCCCCGGAACCGAGCCGGGGGAGGCGCAGCTCGCGCCGCTGCTCGACGCGCTCCGGTCCCGCGCCCCGGGCGGCCCCGCCGCGCCGCCGGAGTCGTCTTGAAAAGCCTCGGGCGGGTCTCCATGATCCTGCCGTGCGCGGCGAGCTCCGCGCCGGCCGCGCGGCTTCCGGATGCCGCAATCCGACCCGACACCCCCTCACGACACGCGACGCGCGTCTCCCGGGACAGTCCCTCGCTCCGCTTCCGGTCCGGTCATGCGGACGGCGGCGAAGGCTTCGGTGTCGGTCGCCAACGAGGAGTCACTCCCATGTCGAAGGGGCATTCCCTACAAGACCCTTTCCTGAACACGCTGCGCAAGGAACGCATTCCGGTGTCCGTGTACCTGGTCAACGGCATCAAGCTGCAGGGGCAGATCGAGTCCTTCGACCAGTTCGTGATCGTGCTCAAGAACACGGTCAGCCAGATGATCTACAAGCACGCGGTGTCGACGGTGGTGCCGTCCAAGCCCGTGCGCCTGCCCATGAACAAGCCCGCCGAGGGCGGCGACGAGGCCGGCGAGGGCGAGTGACGCCCTGCGCTCCCCGCCGTCCCCGGCCCGTGATGGAGGCCTGAAACCACCTTGTTCTTCGAGCGCCCCGAGAGCGGGGAACGCGCCGTCCTGGTCCACGTGGACCTCGACGCGCCGGCCGTGGACGGCAGCGACGGCGACGTCGACGAATTCACCGAACTGGCCCGCGCCGCCGGCGCGGAGGTCGTGGGCTGGATCCGCGCCCGCCGCACCCGGCCCTCGGCCCGCTACTTCGTGGGCACGGGCAAGGCCGAGGAGCTGGAGCGGACCGTGCGCGAGCACGAGGCGGAGCTGGTCATCTTCGACCACGACCTCTCGCCGGCGCAGGAGCGCAACCTCGAGCGGCTGCTCCAGGCGCGGGTCCTCTCCCGGACCGGCCTGATCCTCGACATCTTCGCCCAGCGGGCGCGGACCCACGAGGGCAAGCTCCAGGTGGAGCTCGCGCAGCTCGAGCACCTCTCCACGCGCCTCGTGCGCGGCTGGAGCCACCTCGACCGGCAGAAGGGCGGCATCGGCCTGCGCGGCGCCGGCGAGACCCAGCTCGAGCTCGACCAGCGCATGATCCGCGGGCGGATCTCCGCGGTCACCCGGCGCCTCGGCGCCGTGCAGCGGCGCCGGGCCCAGAGCCGGCGTGCCCGGCAGCGGGCGCGGGTGCCGCTCGTGGCCCTCGTCGGCTACACGAACTCCGGGAAGTCCACGCTCTTCAACGCCCTCTCGGAAGCCGGCGTGTTCGCGGCCGACCAGCTCTTCGCGACGCTCGATCCGACGATCCGGCGCATCGAGATCGCCGGCCTCGGCGGCGCCGTCGTGGCCGACACGGTGGGCTTCGTGCGCAAGCTCCCGCACCGGCTCGTGGACGCCTTCAAGGCGACCCTCGAGGAGGTGAGCGAGGCCGACCTGTTGCTGCACGTGCTCGACGCCGCGGATCCGGCCATGGACGACAAGCGCGAGCAGGTGCACGAGGTGCTGGCGGAGATCGGCGCGCTGTCCGTCCCGCGCATCGAGGTGCACAACAAGATCGACCTCACGGACGACCCGACGCCGGCGCTCGTCCCGGCCAACGGACGGCCCCTGGCCGTACGCCTGTCCGCCCGCGACCGCACGGGGCTCGCGCTCCTCGACGAGGCCCTGGCCGCCGCCCTCGGCGGCGCGGTGCGCGTCGCCGCCGTGCTCGGGCCCGCCCAGGGGCGGCTCCGGGCCGACTTCTACGCCCGGGGCTGGGTCGAGGAGGAACGCACGGACCCCGACGGCAACCTTCACCTCGCCCTGCACCTTCCCGGCGAGGAGGCCCGGCGGCTGGCCGCCCAGGGGGTCACGGTGGGGCCCGCGGAGGCCCCGGAAGGGCGTGTTGCAGGGGCGGGGGGCGGTCCATAGAATGCCGGAGGCCGCAGTTCGGCGGCTCCCCGATCCCGATCCCACGGCGCTCGCGATGCCCGTCGCGACGGCCTCATCCGCACTGTCTTCCACGGAGAACCCGATGTCTTGGAACGAGCCGGGCGGCGGCAGGAACGACGATCCCTGGGGCGGGGGACGCGGCGGAGACCAGGGTCCGCCGGATCTCGACGAGGCCTTCCGGAAGCTGCAGAACCAGCTCGCCGGCATCTTCGGCGGCCGCGGTGGCGGTGGCGGAAGCAGCGGCGGCGGCAGCGGCGTGAGCGCCAAGCTCCTCGCCGTGGTCGCAGGTGGCCTGCTCGTCGTCTACTTCCTCGGCGGCTTCTACACCCTCGACGAGCAGGAGCGGGGGGTCATCTTCCGCTTCGGCGCGGTCCAGGACGAGGTCGCCCTGCCCGGTCTGCGCTGGCGTCCCCTCTGGGTGGACGACGTCGTGCCGGTGAACACCGGACGCACCTTCTCCGAGGAGCATCAGGCGCTGATGCTCACGGAGGACCAGAACATCGTCGACGTGAGCCTCACGGTGCAGTACCGGGTGGGCGATCCGGTCGCCTACGTGGTGAACGTGCGCGATCCGCGCGAGAGCCTGAAGCAGGCCACGGAGAGCGCCCTGCGCCACGTGGTCGGTGGCTCCACCATGGACGACGTCATCGGCGAGGGCCGCGCGGCCATGGCCCTGAACGTGCAGGAGCGCCTGCAGAACTACCTCACGGACTACGGCACGGGCATCAACGTCCGCTCCGTGAACCTCGACCGCGGCGCGCCGCCCCGGGAGGTGGAGGCCGCGTTCGACGACGTGCAGAAGGCCCGTGAGGACGAGGAGCGCTACATCAACGAGGCCAACGCCTACGCCGAGCAGGTGGTGCCGGAAGCCCGCGGGGACGCCCAGCGCATCCTCGAGCAGGCGAACGCCTACCGCGACCAGATCGTCGCCCGGGCCGAGGGGGAGGCGGCGCGCTTCACGGCGCTGCTGACCGAGTACCGGCAGGCCGAGGACGTGACCCGGGACCGTCTCTACATCGACGCCATGGAGGAGGTGCTCACGAACACGAGCAAGATCCTCCTCGACGTCGAGGGCGGGAACCAGATGGTCTACCTGCCGCTGGACCGCATGGTCCAGGGCGCCACGCGGGACCAGGAGTCCTCCGTGACCCTGTCCGAGGACGCCGTGCGCCGCATCGCCGACGAGGTCTTCCGCGAGCTCGAGGCGCGCACGACCAACGACTCGAGGAGGCCGCGCTGATGTCGACTCGCACGATGATCGTCCTGGTCCTCGCCGTGATCGCCTTCGCCCTCGCCGCCGATTCCGTCTACAAGGTGCGCGAGACCGAGCGCGCCGTGCTCCTGCGCTTCGGCGCCCTCGAGCAGGCGGACGTGCCGCCGGGACTGCACTTCAAGTTTCCCTTCGCGGACGAGGTGAAGCGCTTCGACGCCCGCGTGCTCACCCTCGACTCCGAGACGCAGCGCTTCTTCACGGTCGAGAAGCGCCCGCTGAACGTCGACTCCTTCGTGAAGTGGCGCATCACGGACGTGGGCCGGTACTACACCCGCACGTCCGGGGACGAGCGCAACGCCTCCGAGCGCCTCGCCGAGCGCGTGCGCACGGGCCTGCGGAACGAGATCTCCCAGCGCGACGTCTACGAGGTGGTCTCCGGCGAGCGCGACGAGCTCATGCGCGATCTCACGGCGGCGCTCACGGCGACCATGCAGGAGGAGTTCGGCGTCGAGGTGCTCGACGTGCGCGTCAAGCGCATCGAGCTGCCGCAGGAAGTCAGCAACTCCGTGTTCCAGCGCATGAGCACGGAGCGCGAGGTCCTCGCCCGCGAGCATCGCGCCCGGGGCCGGGAGATGGCCCAGGGCATCCGCGCCGACGCCGAGCGTCAGGCGACGATCATCCGTGCCAACGCCGAGAAGGAGTCCGAGCAGATCCGCGGCGAGGGCGACGCCAACGCGACCCGGATCTACGCGCAGGCCTTCGGCGAGGATCCGGAGTTCTACGAGTTCGTCCGCAGCCTCAACGCGTACCGCAAGGCCTTCGCGGAGAAGCAGGACGTGCTCGTGCTCGACCCGTCGAGCGACTTCTTCAAGTACCTGCGCCGGCCGGGCGAGGACTGACACCGCGCCGCGGGGGGCGACGCGATGTGGCAGGACCTCGGTTCGGCGCTCTGCCTCGTGCTCGTGATCGAGGGGCTCCTGCCCTTCGTCTCGCCGCGGAGCTGGCGCGCCCTGGTCGCGCGCGCCGCCCTCGCGGACGACGCGAGCCTGCGTATCGCGGGCCTCGCGAGCATGGTGCTCGGCGCGGGGCTCCTCCAGCTCCTGCGCTGAGCGCGGAGATCACCGGCCGCGGCTCGTCCGCCGGCGGAGCAGGACCAGCGGAACCGACGACGTGAGCATCCGTGACCTCGAGGAAGGCGGCCGCTGGCTGCTGCCGGACGGCGTGGAGGAGATCCTCCCGCCCCGGGCGCGGCACATCGAGCTGCTGCGCCGCCGCCTTCTGGACCTGTTCGACCGCTGGGGCTACGAGCTCGTGGTCCCCCCGCTCATCGAGTATCTCGAGTCGCTCCTCGTCGGCGTCGGCCACGACCTGGACCTGCAGACCTTCAAGGTCACGGACCAGCTCACGGGACGCATGATGGGCGTGCGCGCGGACCTGACCTCGCAGGCCGCCCGCATCGATGCCCACAGCCTCGGTCGCGAGGGTCCGACGCGGCTCTGCTACGCGGAGACGGTGCTGCGCGCGCGGCCCGAGGGGCTCTCCGGCTCCCGGGCGCCGATCCGCATCGGCGCCGAGCTCTACGGCGTCCCCGGCCCGGCCGGAGACGCGGAGGTGCTCGCGCTCATGAGCGCGACGCTGCGGACCGCGGGCCTCGAGCGGGCCGAGGTGGAGCTCGGGCACGTGGCGGTCTACCGCGGCCTCGCCGGGGCCGCGGGCCTCGCACCGGCGGCCGAGGCGCAGCTCTTCGACGCGGTCCAGCGCAAGGCGCGTGCCGACGTCGCCGCCCTGCTCGAGGACGTGCCCGGGGAGGCGGGGCGCATGCTCCGCGCCCTGCCGGAGCTCTACGGCGGCCCCGAGGTGCTCGCGGAGGCGCGGTCGGTGCTGGCGGGGGCGCCGGCGCCGGTGGTCGCCGCCCTCGACGAGCTCGAGGCGATCCGCGCGATCCTCGAGCGCCGGGCGCCGGAACTCGAGCTCGGCTTCGACCTGGCGGAACTCTACGGGTACCACTACCACACGGGCGCCGTGTTCTCGGCCTACGCGCCGGACCACGGCCGGGCGGTGGCCCGCGGCGGGCGCTACGATGACATCGGCGGGGCCTTCGGCCGCGCGCGGCCGGCCACCGGCTTCGACGCGGACCTGAAGGTGCTCGCGGAGCGCACGGCCCCGCAGGACGGTGCGCGGGAGCTGGTCACGGCCCCCGACGACGCGGGGCTGCCGGCGGACCGGGCGGCGGCCCTCTGGGACGCGGTGGCCGGGCTCCGCGGGCGCGGCGTGCGCGTGGTCGTGGGCGACGCACCGGGGGCGACGCTGCGCCTGGAGTGGCGCGACGGTGCCTGGGCCTCCGTGCCCCTGGTGCGGAAACGGGCGGACGGGGAGTCCTGAATGGGCAGGAGCGTGGTGGTCATCGGCACCCAGTGGGGGGACGAGGGCAAGGGCAAGGTCGTCGATCTGCTGACCGAGAACGTGGCGGCCGTGGCGCGCTTCCAGGGCGGCCACAACGCCGGCCACACGCTCGTGATCGAGGGCGAGAAGACGGTGCTGCACCTGATCCCCTCGGGGATCCTCCGCCAGCACGTCATGTGCCTCATCGGCAACGGCGTCGTGCTCGCGCCGGACGCCTTCCTGCGCGAGCTCGAGCAGCTCGAGCGCCGGGGCGTCCCCGCGCGGGAGCGGCTCCGGGTCTCGCCGGCGTGCCCGCTGATCCTCCCCTACCACGTGGCCCTCGATCAGGCGCGGGAGCGCCGGCGCGGCATCCTGAAGATCGGCACCACGGGGCGCGGCATCGGTCCGGCCTACGAGGACAAGGTGGCCCGGCGCGGGCTGCGCATCGGCGACCTCTTCGACGAGGAGCGCTTCGCCGAGCGGCTGGCGGAGGTCATGGACTACCACAACTTCGTGCTCGAGCAGTATTTCGGCGAGGCGCGGATCGACGTGGCCGCGGTGCTCGACGCGACCCTCGCCGCCGGCGAGCAGATCCGGCCCCTGGTCGCGGACGTGGTGGATCTGCTCCACGGCTTCCGCACGCAGGGCGAGCACATCCTCTTCGAGGGGGCCCAGGGGGCGCTCCTGGACATCGACCTCGGCACCTACCCCTTCGTGACCTCGTCGAACACCACCGCCGGAGGCACGGCCGTGGGCAGCGGCTTCGGCCCGCTCTACCTCGACTACATCCTCGGCATCACCAAGGCCTACGCGACGCGCGTGGGCTCCGGACCCTTCCCCACGGAGCTCTTCGACGAGACCGGCGCGCGCCTCGCGGAGCGGGGCAACGAGTTCGGCTCCACCACGGGCCGTCCGCGGCGCTGCGGCTGGTTCGACGCCGTGGCCCTGCGCCAGTCGATCCGCATCAACAGCATCTCGGGCCTGTGCCTGACCAAGCTCGACGTGCTCGACGGACTCGAGACGATCCGCGTGTGCACCGGCTACCGGGAGCGGGGCGGCGCCGAGTGCCCGGCCCCCTTCGGCTCCGACGCCTACGAGCGCATCGAGCCGATCTACGAGGAGCTTCCGGGCTGGCAGGACTCCACGGCCGGAGTGCGCAGCCTCGAGGACCTGCCCCCGAACGCCCGCGCCTACCTGCGCTGCATCGAGGAGACGGTGGAGGCGCCCATCGACATCATCTCCACGGGGCCGGACCGGTCGGAGACCATCGTCCTGCGCAACCCCTTCGGCTGAGCGAGCCTGTCGCCGGCGCCGCGCCGGCTCAGCCGACTTCCTCGATGCGCAGCGTGTTCGTCGTGCGCCGCTCGCCGAAGGGCAGCCCCGCCGTGAGCACGACCCGGTCGCCGGGGCGCGCGAGCCCCAGTTCCTCGAGGTGCCGGCCGATGCGCGCCACGGCGCCCTCGACCTCCTCCCCGAAGTCCTCCACGGGCACCGCCCGCACGCCCCAGACCAGGGACAGGCGCCGGCGCGTGCGCTCGTTGAAGGTGAGGGCGAGGAGCGGCGTCACGGGGCGGAAGCGCGCCACGGTGCGCGCCGTGGCTCCGCTGTCCGTGAGGCAGACGATGGCGGCGGCCCGGGTCATCTCCGCCGCGTGGCAGGCCGAGTAGCCGATGGCGAGCTCCGAGGGGTAGGAGACGGAGCGGTCCCGGCGCAGCAGGTCCCAGCGCGGTTCGAGGTCGGCCTCCGTGAGGCGGACGATGCGGTCCATCATCTCCACCGCCTCGACCGGATGGCGGCCGGAGGCGGTTTCCCCCGAGAGCATCACGGCGTCGGTGCCGTCGAGCACGGCGTTGGCCACGTCCGAGGCCTCGGCGCGCGTGGGCCGGGGCGAGGCGATCATGGACTCGAGCATCTGCGTCGCCGTGATCACCGGGACGCCGGCGCGCACGGCCCGGGCGATGAGCTGCTTCTGGATGCCCGGCACCTCCTCCGGCGGCAGCTCCACGCCGAGGTCGCCCCGGGCGATCATGATCCCGTCGGCGAGTTCCAGGATCGCGTCGATCCCTTCGACGGCCTGGGGCTTCTCGATCTTCGCGATCACCGGCGCGTCGGCGCCCGCGGCGGCGATCCGGGCCTTCACCTCGGCCACGTCCGCCGCGCGCTGCACGAAGGAGAGGGCGACGAAGTCCACGCCCTGGGCGAGGCCGAAGGCGAGGTCGGCGAGGTCCTTCTCCGTGAGCGCGGGCACGGACAGCACCGTCCCGGGGAGGTTCACGCCCTTGCGCGGCATCAGCCGGCCGCCGTGGATCACCCGACAGCGCACCCGGCCCGCGGCCACGGACTCGGCCTCCAGGGCCAGGTGGCCGTCGTCGAGGAGCACGGGCATGCCCGGGCGCACGTCGTCCTGGAAGGCGGGGTAGGAGACCGTGAGCAGGGGCAGGTCCCCGGGCGCGGCCCCCGAGCCCGTGCCCGTCAGCTCCACCCGGGTGCCGCCGGACAGCTCGAGGCCCGCCTCCGGCAGCCCCTCGACGCGGATCTTCGGACCCTGCAGGTCCTGGAGGATCGCGAGCGGACGGTCCATCCGGGCCGCGAGGGCGCGCAGGCGCGCGATCAGCGCCGCGTGCGCCTCGTGGCTTCCGTGGGAGAAGTTCAGCCGCGCGACGTCCATGCCCGCCGCGAGCAGCCGTTCGAGCACGGCGTCCTCCGCGCTCGCGGGACCGATGGTGCAGACGATCCGCGTGCGGCGGTGCGGGACGGACATGGGCCGGGCACTCCTCGGACGGCGGGACGACGGTCCACGGCGGCGGAGCGGAGCGTCCCGGCGGGCGCCCCGGACCGTGGCTCCGGCCGGGACCGGAGCGGTAGTATGCGCCGTGCGGACCGCCGGGTCCGCAGGGGCCGGCTGCCGCGCCCCGCCGCGCCCCGCCGTCGGAGGAACCGTGATCGATCGCGAACTGCTCGCCGTCCTCGTCTGTCCCGTGAGCAAGGCGCCCCTGGTGCCGTCCTCCGACGGCCGCGAACTGCACTGCGTCGCCAGCGGCCTCGCCTACCCGGTGCGGGACGGCATTCCCGTGCTCCTGGCCGACGAGGCGCGCGAGCTGTCCGGCGAGGAACTGGAGGCGCTGCGCGCCGGGCGTCCCGTGTCGGCCCCCGAGTGAGTCTGTAGAGTCTTTGTCCTGAACAGCATTGCGATCGCTGTCCGGCCCTGCCTATAATCCGAGCGTTCGACTCGGAATAAGCCCTTCTCCCCAAGCCGACCCGCTCCGCCACAGGCCCCACGATGCGGTCCCGACCGCGTCGCGTGCCTCGGCCGCCCCCGCGGGGTGGGCGGTGGCCCGAACGCCTTCTGCGGCAGCCTGTACAAGAAGCGGACAAACCTGGAAACGGAAGCCACGATCATGAACAGCGTCCAGCCCGTCGCGTTCTCCGCCGGCATGCCCGACATCGCCAACCACGCCCATCGCCAGCCCCAGGGCACCCTGGACTGGGTCGGCATGTCCGAGGTGCATCTGCCCTTCCTGATCGAGGAGGAGGACGGCACCGCGACGCGCGTCCACGGGCGGGCGCAGATCTACGTCGACCTCGGCGACCCGCAGGCGAAGGGCATCCACATGTCCCGCCTCTACCTGCTGCTCCAGCAGACCGCCGAGGCGCCCCTGACGCCCGCGTCCCTGCGCGCGCTGCTCGAGGCCATGCTCGACTCCCACGCGGGCCTGTCCACGCGGGCCTTCGTGGAGCTGCGCTTCGATCACTTCCTGCGACGCCCGGCCCTGAAGAGCGACAACGCCGGCTGGAACCACTACCCCGTGCGGATCCGCGCGCAGCGCTCGGAGGCGGGCGTGGCCGTGGAGCTCGGCGTGGACGTCACCTACTCGTCCACCTGTCCCTGCTCCGCCGCCCTCGCCCGGCAGCTGATCCAGCGCCAGTTCGCGTCGGACTTCGGCCCCGAGGGCACCGTCGACGCCGCCGCGGTGCACGCCTGGCTCGGCACGGAGCAGGGCATCGTCGCCACGCCGCACAGCCAGCGTTCGGTCGCGCAGCTCCTCGTGCGCCTGGACGCAGAGGCCGCCTCCTTCCCCCTCACCACCCTCGTCGACCGTGCCGAGGGCGCCCTGCGCACCCCCGTGCAGGCGGCCGTGAAGCGGGAGGACGAGCAGGAGTTCGCGCGCCTGAACGGCCAGAACCTCATGTTCTGCGAGGACGCGGCGCGCCGGATCAAGGCCGCGCTCCTCGAGGCCGGGGAGGTCGCCGACTTCTGGATCCGCGTCGACCACTTCGAGAGCCTCCACGGCCACGACGCCGTGGCCGTGGCCACCCGCGGGCTCGAAGGCGGCTACGCGCCCATCCCGTGACGCGTCCCGGTCCCTGACGCGTCGCCGCGGTCCGCCCCGGTGGTCGTGTTGACAAGGTCCGGGGCCGTTTGTACATTGCGCCGCCCTCGCCGCCGCGTGCGGCGGGCGGGCACTGCCGAGGTGGCGAAACTGGTAGACGCGCCAGCTTCAGGTGCTGGTGGGGGAAACCCCGTGGAGGTTCAAGTCCTCTCCTCGGCACCATCCGATCGCCGTTGCTCCCGCCGGGGTCCCGGGCCCCGGATCCGCGCGTCCGGCCCCGCGGTCTCCTGACCGGATCCGCGACGGGCCCGCACCGCGCCTCCGACCGCTCGCGCCCATGGCCAAGCTCTACTTCCTGCCGCGCACGCTCCTGAAGGACCGGGATCGACTCCTGCGCCTCGGCTGGCGCGTGGAGGCCTGGCTGGTGGACGCGTTCCTCGCGCTCCTGCGCCTGCTGCCGCGGCGGACCGCGGAGGCCTTCGCGCGGCGCGCGTTCGCCCTGCTCGGACCGCGCACGGGGATCCAGACGAAGCTCCTGCGCAACCTCGCGGTGCTCCATCCGGACGAGGGCCTCCGGTCCCTGAAGCGCCGCTCGCGGCGCACCTTCGCCGACCTCGGCGCGTCCGTCGCGGAGCTCGCGCACCTGCGCACGATCGCCTCCGAGCGCGAGCGGCTCGTGGAGTTCGACACCGATCCCGCCGTGGAGCCCGTGCTCCGGGACCCGCGCGCCCCGGCAGTGCTCGTCACGGCGCACGTCGGCCCCTGGACGCTCACGAACCTCATCGCCGGGCACTACGGTTTCCGGCTCACGAGCCTCTACGTGCCCGAGTCGAACCCCTTCGTCGGGGCCCGCATCCAGGCGCTGCGGGACGCGCTGCCCATGCGCTTCATCGAACGCGACAATGCCATGCGCCCGCTGCTGCGCGAGCTCGGCGCCGGCCACAAGGTCGGCCTGGCCTCGGACGTGCGCCTCGACTCCGGCGAGCCCGTGCCCTTCTGCGGCCATCCGATGCTCGTGAACACGGTGCCGGTGCGCCTCGCGCTGCGCAGTGGGGGCCCGCTCGTGCCCACGGTGGCGGAGCGGCTCCCCGGCGGACGCTTCCGGGTGATCGCCGAGGCCCCGATCGAGCCGGACGATCCCGACGCGCCCCTCGAGGACCGCGTACAGGACATGGCCGCCAAGCTCATGGCCCGCTACGAGGCCTGGATCCGCCGCTGGCCCGAGGAGTGGATGTGCATGGCCCGGCGCTGGCCCAAGGAGATCGAGCTCGCGGCCTACGAGCGGGCCCGGGAGCGCGGCTGATGCGCCTGCTCTTCGCCGAACGCTTCGGGGACGCGCTGGCGCGCCGGCCCCGGCTCCTCGATCTCGTCTGGCGCCTCGAGGCCGGCGTCATGCACGGACTCTGGTGGACGCTGCGCGCCCTCGGGCCGGAACGGGCGTCGCGCCTGGGCAGCCGCCTGCTGCGCGTGCTCGGGCCCCGGTCGCGGAAGAAGGCGCCCCTCGTGCGGGACACGCTGCGCCTGATCCGGCCCGACGCCTCGGAGCGCGAGCTGGCGGAGCTCGTGGACCGGAGCTGGAACAACCTCGGCGCCGTGTTCGGCGAATACGCGCACCTCGATCGCATCGGGGCCCCGGACCGGCTCGCGATCGACGACCGCGTGGGCCTCGAGCGCTACGTGCGGCGCGAACGGAGCGCGGTCTTCTTCGGCGCCCACCACGCCAACTGGGAGCTCATGGCGCTGGCGCTGGCGCGGGAGGGGGTCCCGCTCGTGGCGCTCTATGCGCCGATCCAGAATCCCTACCTGGACCGGCTCATGGGCCGGGCCCGCAGCCAGCTCGGCTGCGGGACCCATCCCCGGGGCGCGTCCATCCGGCCGCTGCTGCGGCACCTGCGCGAGGGCGGCGCCATCGGTACCCTGATCGACCTGCGGGTCTCCGAGGGCTCGGACCTGCCGTTCCTCGGCCGGCCCACGCGCCTGCCGGACGCGGCGGCCCGCCTCGCGCTCGGGACCGGCTGCGACCTGGTGCCGATCCGCATCGAGCGCACGGGGACGGCGCGCTACCGCTGCACGATCGGGCCCGTGCTCCCGGTCGACGACCTCCGCGACGGGCCGGACGCGGTCGCCGCCGTCACCCGGCGCATGGTGGCCCTCGTGGAGGACTGGATCCGCGAGGAGCCCGCGCTCTGGCTCGCCGCGAACCGCCGCTGGGACAAGGCGGTGCTCGCCGAGGCCGCCGCGGCCCCTTGATCCGTATCATGGCCCCGGCGCCGCCGCGGGCTACACTTGCGCAGCTCCGACCGAGAGGACGGGAATCATCTTGTACACGCTGATCGCGCTGCTCGTGCTCCTCGCCGGCGCCGGCTTCTGGGCCGTCCGCCGCCTCGAGGCCCTGCCGGCGAAGAAGAAGAAGAAACTGTTCACGAAGACCGTGAACAAGGTCTTCCGCTGGTTCGAGGACCGGGGGCTCATGCGCCGTACGCCGGCGTTCATGCCCGACTACCACGACGAGTACCCGGGCCTCGCCGAACTCGAGGCGAACTACGCCGACGTGCGCGACGAGTGCCTCGCGCTCCTCGGCATGAAGGACCGGCTCACGGACATGACCGCCCTCGGCGCCGGCTACACGAACGGCGGCATCCACACGGCGAAGTGGAAGGCCTTCATGTTCAAGTCCGGCGGCCGCTTCGTGGACGAGAACTGCGAGCGCGCGCCGCGGACCACCGCACTCCTGCGCCGCATCCCGAACATGGACACGGCCTTCTTCTCCGTGCTCGACCCGCATCAGTACATCACCCCGCACTGGGGCTACTACAAGGGCTACCTGCGCTATCACCTCGGCGTCATCATCCCCGAGGACAACGCGAACGAGCGCTGCTGGATCCGCGTCAACGGCGACGAGGCGGACAACGAGCGGAAGGACAAGGCCCTCATCGAGCGCGGCGAGAAGTACTGCTGGCGCAACGGGAAGGGCATCATCTTCGACGACAACTACCTCCACGACGCGGCCAACGAGTCCGACGAGGTGCGTGTGGTGCTCTGGCTCGATCTGCGCCGGAAGATGCCGGTGTACGCGGACCTCTTCAATCGCCTCGTGCTCTGGCTCGTGGGTCGCGACTCCTCCGTGGAGAAGATCCGGCGCAAGGCGCTCGTCTCCTGAGGCCGCCACGGCGAGCGGGCGCGCGACCGACGCCACCGGCGCCGGCCGTGGCCCCCGCACCGATCGGGGCGGTAGCATCGCGCGATGATCCGCACTCGACCGATGCCGCCGGGGACCGCGCCGCATGACTGACGACGACCGCCGGCCCCGCCGGCGCAAGACCTCGCGCCGCGACCCGCACGCCGATCGCGAGGCGAGCCAGTACGAGCATCCGATCCCGAGCCGCGAGCTGATCCTCGACCGGCTCCGGGCCCTGAACGTCCCCATGGACCTGCCGGGCCTCGCGAGCGACCTCGGTCTCGAGAGCGAACGCGATCTCGAGGCGCTGCGGCGGCGCCTGCGCGCCATGTGCCGCGACGCCCAGCTCCTCGTCGACCGGCGCGGGCGCTACGCGCTCGTGGAGAAGCTCGACCTCGTGCGCGGGCGCCTGCAGGTGCACCGCGACGGCTTCGGCTGGCTCCTGCCGGACGACGGCAGCCCCGACGTCTACCTCCACGAACGCCAGCTCCACTCGGCCATGGACGGCGACCGGGTGCTCGTGCGCATCTCCGGGGCGCGTCGCGACGGCAAGCGTGAGGGCGTGGTCACGGAGATCGTCGAGCGCGCCCATCCGCGCATCACCGGGCGCTACGGCGAGGTCGGCGGCGTCGGCATGCTCGAGCCGGCGAACCGGCGCGTGGCCAACGAGATCCTCATCCGTCGGGAGGACGCCCAGGGCGCCCGTCCCGGCGACTGGGTGGACGTGGAGATCACCACCTTCCCGGAGCGCTACCAGCCCGCCTGGGCGCGCGTCGTGGAGGTGCTCGGCGACGCCAGCGCCCACGCCGTGAAGCTCGACGTGGTGCTCGGCGCCCAGGGCATCCCGCGCACCTGGCCCGACGCGGTGCTCGCCCAGGCCCGGCGCCTGCCCACGGAGGTCCGGGAGGCGGACAAGCGCCACCGGGTGGACCTGCGCGAGCTCGATCTCGTGACCATCGACGGCGAGGACGCCCGGGACTTCGACGACGCGGTATGGGCCGAGGCCCGCCCCCGCGGCGGCTGGCGCCTCATCGTGGCCATCGCCGACGTCTCGCACTACGTGCAGCCGGGCGACGCCCTCGACACGGAGGCCACGGACCGCGGCAACTCCTGCTACTTCCCGGCGGCGGTCGTCCCCATGCTGCCGGAGGCGCTCTCGAACGAGCTCTGCTCCCTGAAGCCCCGGGTCGACCGCCTGTGCATGGTCTGCGAGATGACCGTGAGCGCCCGGGGGCGCGTCAGCGGCTACCACTTCTACGAAGGGGTGCTGTGCTCGACCGCGCGGCTCACCTACACGCGCGTCGCCCGGCTCCTCGAGCAGGGCGTGGACGCGGTGAGGGAGGAGGATCCGGAGATCGTCCCGCTGGCGGAGCGCCTGCGGACCCTGCACGACCTCTACCGCGCCTTCCGCGAGGCGCGGGTCGGCCGCGGGGCGGTGGACTTCGAGTCCACGGAGACGCGCATCGAACTCGACGACCGCGGCCAGGTGGAGACGATCCGGCCCGTGGAGCGCAACGACGCCCACCGGCTCATCGAGGAGTGCATGATCGCGGCCAACGTCTGCGCCGCGCGCTTCCTCGAGCATCATCAGGTGCCCGGGCTCTACCGCGTCCACGGCGAGCCCGACCCGGCGCGCATCGAGGATCTCCGCGGCTTCCTCGCGGGCCTCGGCCTCACGCTGCCGGGGTCGGGGGAGATCCCCAAGCCCGGCGACCTGCAGGCGCTGATCGAGAAGGTGAAGGACCGGCCGGACCGGCACGTGGTCGAGACCGTGGTGCTCCGGTCCATGAACCAGGCGGTCTACGCCCCGCGCAACGACGGCCACTTCGGCCTCGCGCTCGCCGCCTACACGCACTTCACCTCTCCGATCCGCCGCTACGCGGACCTGCTCGTGCACCGGGCCATCCGTTCCGTGATCCGCTCGCGCACGGCGAGCGACCGGGTGCAGCGGGTCTCCGGGGCGAAGCCGATCGCGAAGGGGACCATCTACCCCTACGGTGCCGGCCGCCTCGAGGAGCTCGGCGAGCACATCTCCATGACCGAGCGCCGCGCCGACGCCGCGTCCCGGGACATGATCGACTGGCTGAAGTGCGAGTACATGGAGCAGCACGTCGGCGACGAGTTCGAGGGCACGGTCACCGGGGTCACCAGCTTCGGCCTCTTCCTTGAGCTCGACGACCTCTACGTGCAGGGGCTCGTGCACGTCACGGTACTGCCCCAGGACTACTACCACTTCGATTCCGTGAACCTGCGCCTCACCGGCGAATCCGGCGGCATGGGCTTCGGGCTCGGCGACCGGCTCCGGGTGCAGGTCGCGCGCGTGGACGTCGACGAGCGCAAGATCGACTTCGTCCCCACGGAGATCCTCTTCTCCCGGCCGCCGCCCCGCGGCCAGAAGCGCCGCGAGCGCGCCCCGGACCGCAAGCGGGACGACGGGCGGCGCCGGGGCGAGTCGCGCGCGCGCCGGGGCCGGACGGGCCGGGGCGGCCGACGGCGATGAGCACGACCGATGCCGGCGACTGGGTGGGCGGGTTCCACGCGGTCGCCTCCGCCGTGCGTTCCGGGCAGGCCCGGGAGGTGCACCTCGCCGCGGACCGGCGCGACCGCCGGGCCCGGGACCTCGAGCGGCTCTGCCGGGAGGCGGAGGTGCCCCTGCGCCGCGAGGCCCGCGAGGCCCTCGACGACCGGGTGCCCGGCAGTCACCAGGGCGTCGTGGCGCGCGTGGAGGGCGGCGCGGGCGTGCGCGGCGAGGACGAGCTGGACGCGCTCCTCGACGCCGCCGGTCCGGCGCCCCTCGTGCTCGTGCTCGAGGGTGTCACCGATCCCCGCAACCTCGGGGCCTGCCTGCGCAGCGCCGACGCCGCCGGCGTGGCCGTGGTGGTCGTGCCCCGGTCCCGCAGCGCGCCGCTCACGGCCGCCGCCCGGAAGACCGCGAGCGGCGCCGCCGAGACCGTGCCCGTGGTCGCCGTCGCCAATCTCGCGCGCACGCTGCGCGCCCTCGGCGACCGGGGGCTGCGCCGCGTCGGCCTCGCCGGGGACGGCGAGGGCCTGCTCTGGGCGCAGGACCTGGCCGGCGGCTGCGTGCTCTGCCTCGGCGCCGAGGAGACGGGGCTGCGCCGGCTCACGCGCGAGCACTGCGACGCCCTCGCCGCCCTCCCCATGGCCGGCACCGTGGGCAGCCTGAACGTGTCCGTGGCCGCCGGCATCGCCCTCTTCGAGGCCGTGCGCCAGCGCCGCGCCGCCTCCTGACCCGCCTCCCGCCGGCCCGCCGCGACGCCTTGCGGGGCCCCGGGGGCCTGCGTAGAATCCGCGCTCCCGCGCGCAGGGCCCTCCGGCCCCGCCGCGATCCCTGCCTCACACCCGCCGCGGTGGAGGCATCTTCCACAGGGAGTCTTCATGCGACATTACGAGATCGTGTTCCTGGTCCATCCGGACCAGAGCGAACAGGTGCCCTCCATGGTGGAGCGGTACAAGGGCATCATCGAGACCGGCGGCGGCACCGTGCACCGCCTCGAGGACTGGGGTCGGCGCCAGCTCGCCTACCCGATCAACAAGGTCCACAAGGGCCACTACGTGCTCATGAACGTCGAGTGCGGCGAGGAGGCCCGGGAAGAGATCGAGGGGCTGTTCCGCTTCAACGACGCCATCCTCCGCAGCGTCATCCTGCGCATGGACGAGGCCGTGACCGAGGCCTCGCCGATGATGAAGCCCGAGAAGGAAGGCCGGGACCGGGACCGCGGTGATCGCGGGGATCGGGGCGACCGGGGGGATCGCGGCGACCGTGGAGAGCGGGGAGACCGTGGTGATCGCGGCGACCGGGGCGACCGGGGCGACCGTCGCCGCCGGGACCGCGACGAGTCCTCCGAGCACGCCTCCGCCGAAGAATCCGAGGAGTAAGGCGCCATGGCCCGTTTCTTCCGACGTCGCAAGTTCTGCCGTTTCACCGCCGAGGGCGTGAAGCAGATCGACTACAAGGATCTGGACACCCTCAAGCAGTACGTCACCGAGACCGGCAAGATCGTCCCGTCGCGCATCACCGGCACCCGCGCGCGCTACCAGCGCCAGCTGTCCCGGGCCGTGAAGCGCGCGCGGTACCTCGCGCTCCTGCCGTACACGGACCGGCACGGTTGAGCCGCGAGGAGCCGACGCCATGCAAGTGATCCTGCTGGAACGCATCCGCAACCTCGGTGACCTCGGCGACGAGGTCAACGTGAAGAACGGCTACGGCCGGAACTTCCTCATCCCCCAGGGCAAGGCGGTCCGCGCCACGGCCGACAACCGGGAGCAGTTCGAGGCCCGCCGTGCCGAGCTCCAGGCTCAGGCCGACGAGCGTCTCGGCGCGGCCCGGGCCCGGGCCACGGCCCTCTCCGAGGCGACCGTCACCGTCGCGGCGAAGGCCGGGGACGAGGGACGGCTCTTCGGTTCCGTGGGCCCCCGGGAGATCGCCGACGCGCTCTCCGCCACGGGCACCGAGGTCTCCAAGGCCGAGGTGAAGATGCCCCTGGGACCGATCCGCCAGATCGGCGAGTACGAACTCGAGCTGCAGCTGCACTCGGACGTCTTCGCCACGGTCACGGTGCTCGTCATCCCCGAGTGATCCGCGCCCGGGTTCCCGGCAGCCTGCCGGGGGCCCGTCCGTCGGCGCCCACGCGTTCGCGGGGCGCCGACGCACGCGGGCTTCGGCCCGCTCCCGAGCCCTCCCCGACCGACGTCCCTTGACGCTCCCGGTGCCTGCGGAGAGGCTCCCCGTTCTCCCCGCCGGGGAGCGGGGTCTCCTTCCCAGCCAGCCCGAGAGGTCCGTGCCGATGTCGGAGTCCGCCGCGCCCTTTCCCGTCGGGACTCCCAGCGACGGTCGGGTGACGGGCGTGAAGCTTCCACCGCATTCCATCGAGGCGGAACAGGCGGTCCTCGGCGGGCTCCTGCTCCATGCGCAGGCCTGGTGGGAGGTCGCCGACCTCGTCAGCGAAGGGGACTTCTACCGGCAGGACCACCGCCTGATCTGGCGCGCCGTCGCCCAGCTCATGGAGGAGGACGGGGCCGTCGACGTGCTCACGGTCGGCCGCGCCCTCGAGCACATGGGGCAGGCCACGCGGGGCCTCGACACCGCCTACCTCGCCGAGCTCGTCGAGCAGACCCCCGGCGTCAGCAACGTGAAGGCCTACGCGGAGATCGTCCGCGAGCGCGCCACCCTGCGCCAGCTCATCGCCGCCGCGGGGCGCATCGCCGACGCGGCCTTCCAGCCCCAGGGGCGCAAGAGCGCGGAGCTGCTCGACGAGGCGGAGCGAGAGGTCTTCCAGATCGCCGAGGGGCGGCCCAAGGCCGGCGGCCCCGTGGGGACGCGCGACCTCCTGAAGCGGGCCGTGGACCGCATCGACCGGCTGGTGGCGTCGAAGAACTCGATCACCGGCCTGCCCACGGGCTTCGTGGATCTCGACCAGATGACCTCCGGGCTCCAGGACGCGGATCTCGTGGTCGTCGCCGGCCGCCCGTCCATGGGCAAGACCAGCTTCGCCATGAACCTCGCCGAGCACGCGCTCATGCTCGAGGACGCGCGCCCCGTACTCGTCTTCTCCATGGAGATGCCCGCCGAGGCGCTCATGATGCGCATGCTGTCCTCCCTGGGGCGCATCCATCAGAGCCACATGCGCACGGGCCAGCTCACGGACGACGACTGGCCGCGGCTCACCTCGACCATGGCCCTGCTGCGCGACCGGCCGCTGTTCATCGACGACACGGCGGCGCTCTCCCCGAACGAGATGCGCGCCCGGGCCCGGCGGGTGGCCCGCGAGCACGGCGCCCTGGGGATGATCGTGGTGGACTACCTGCAGCTCATGCAGATCCCCGGGAACAACGAGAACCGGGCGGGGGAGATCTCCGAGATCTCCCGCTCCCTGAAGGCGCTCGCGAAGGAGATGGGCTGCCCCGTGATCGCCCTCTCGCAGCTCAACCGCTCCCTGGAGCAGCGGCCGAACAAGCGCCCGGTCATGTCCGACCTGCGCGAGTCCGGGGCCATCGAGCAGGACGCCGACCTGATCCTCTTCATCTACCGCGACGAGGTGTACAACCCCGAGTCCGCGGACAAGGGCACGGCCGAGGTCATCATCGGCAAGCAGCGCAACGGCCCCATCGGCACCGTGCGCCTCGCCTTCATCGGCCACCTCACCAAGTTCGAGTCGCTCGCGCCCGAGCGCTACGAGACCTACTGAGACCTCGACCGGTGCACCGCCTCGCCCGCGCGACCGTGGACCTCGGCGCCCTGCGCGCCAACCTCGCGCGGCTGCGCGCGGCGGCGGGGGCCCGGGCCGTCTGGCCCGTGATCAAGGGCGACGGCTACGGCCACGGCATGCTCGCCGTCGCCCGGGCGCTGCCCGACGCCGCGGGCTTCTGCGTGGCGGACCTGGAGGAGGGCCTCGTGCTCCGGGAGGCCGGCGTGGACCGGCCCGTGCTCGTGCTCCAGGGCGCCCACGACGCCTCGGGGCTCGCCGCCGCGGCGCGCGCCCGACTCACGCTCGGCGTGCACGCCCGGGAGCAGGTCGAGCGGATCGTCCAGGACGGCGGCGCGCTCCCGCCCCGCAGCCTCGCGCTCTGGCTGAAGGTCGACACGGGCATGCACCGCCTCGGTCTCGATCCGGAGACGGTGGCCGACGCCCGCGCGCGACTCTCGGCCCTGCCGGCGGTGCGCGAGCTCGGCGTGATGACCCACTTCGCCTGCGCCGACGAGCCCGACCATGCGCTGAACACGCGTCAGCGCAGCCGCTTCGCGGAGCTCTCGGCGGGCCTGTCGCCGCGCAGCGCCTGCAACTCCGCCGCGCTCCTCTCCGGCGCGCCGGTGGCCGACAGCGTCGTGCGCCCGGGCATCGCTCTCTACGGGGCGTCGCCCCTTCTCGAGCAGGACGCGGCGACGCTCGGCCTCCTGCCGGTGATGACCCTCGCCTCCCGCTTCATCGCCGAGCGCACGATCGAGGCCGGGGAGAGCGTCGGCTACGGCGCCGCCTGGGTGGCGCGGCGGCGCACGCGCGTCGGCTACGTCGCCGTGGGCTACGGGGACGGCTATCCGCGTCACGCGCCGCCGGGCACCCCCGTGCGCACGCTCGCGGGCGAGGTGCCGCTCATCGGCCGCGTGTCCATGGATTCCATCGCCGTCGACCTGACCGAGGCCCCGGCCGTGCGCGTCGGCGATCCGGCGACGCTCTGGGGCGAGGGGCTGCCCGTCGATCGCGTCGCCCGGGCGGCCGGGACCATCGCCTACGAGCTCCTCACGCGGCTGACGCCGCGGGTGCCGCGCGTCTACCGGGACGGCGCCTGATGGCCCGCCGCCGCAGCGCGCCCGTGTGGGTCTGCCGCGACTGCGGTGGCGAGCACACGAAGTGGCAGGGCCAGTGCGCCGCCTGCGGCGCGTGGAACACGCTCGAGCA
>JAZBPF010000252.1:0-16972 GCA_036351515.1 Pseudomonadales bacterium
GGGGGGGGGGGGGGCCGTAGACGTTCTCGTAGGAACTAACTGGCGAGGCGTTCGTCGAGCTCCGCCTCGGCGAAGGCGCCAGCACGTTCGTTGAGAAGCTCGGCCCTGGCCATCCGGTCGCGCGCGATACTGCTCCTGAAATCCCCGATTTCTGAGGGCCCGACGGTTCCACTTCTACCTCCTCAGGAACAGGGCCTGCAGGCCACCCGTTCCTTCACGCGCCAGCATGCGGCTAAGGGCCCGCTCCGTCCACGGGCGCCCCCAGTTCGTGCGCACACCCTCCCCGTTCAGAAAATCGACCACCTCACGAGCCGCCGGGACGCGACCTGTCGTCCGGCGGACCTTCGTCCGCAATTCAAGAATCCGGGCGATCACGGCTCGACGGTGCTCTCGCTGTTCTTCGTGAGTCACTGGCACCCTCTCCGCCAACCAGGCATTTGTTTCAGTGAGTTACAGCGAATAGCCGCGAAAACCCCCTGCCTACCCGCCATTGCGTGGACCCAACAATCCGCAAGGGGAATCGCATCGGGCCCGGTGTCCCTCCTCCGTCCCACTCCGGGACTTCCTGCCGCCGCTTGCCCGGACCCGACGCGCCTCTACGGCTCGAAGTCGTCGCCGCTCCGGCGCGAATCACCGAATCTGAGCAACACGACCGGAACCACCAGCATGTTCAGGGCCGTCGACGTGACCAGGCCCCACAGGATCACCACGGCCATCGGCGCCTGGATCTCACTGCCGGGCTCTCCTGCCGCGAGCGCCAGCGGAATCAGCGCAAGCGCCGTTGCCATCGCGGTCATCAGGATGGGCACCAGGCGCTCCTCGGCGCCCTGGCGCACGGCGGTCCCCAGCGCCACGCCGGGGGCATCCGCAAGGCGGCGCACGTGGTCGACCAGGATCACCCCGTTGCGTGTCGCGATCCCGAATAACGTGATGAAGCCGATGATCGACGCCACGGTGAGAACGCCGCCGGTGAACCAGACACCGGCGACCCCGCCGATGAGCGCGAGAGGCAGGTTCAGCATGACCAGCAGCGCGTCTCGGCTCGAGCCGAAGGCACTCACCAGGAGCAGGAAGACGCCGAGGACCACGACGGCGCCGAGGATCATCAGGCGCTGCGTGGCCGACTCGGCGCTCTCGAACTGGCCTCCGTACTCGACCCGGAACCCAGGCGGCAGCTCGACGGCCGCCGCAACGGCCCGTCGAATGTCGCTGACCACGCTGACCAGGTCGCGTCCGGCCACGTTCGCCATGACAACGAGCTTCCGTTCGACATCCTCACGCGTGATCGTGTTCGGGCCTCTCGTGCGCCGGACCTCCGCGAGTGCATCGATCGGCACCAGCGCACCCGACGGCAGCACCAGCAGCGTTTCCCGGACGGCCTCGATGTCGTCCCGGCTCGTCTCCGGGTAGCGGACCACCACATCGAAGCTCGCCTCGCCCTCGAGCAGGCGCCCGACGGCCGCTCCCGTGAACACCGTCTCGAGGGCCTCGGACGCCGCGAGGACGGTCATTCCATGACGCGCCAGAGCATCACGGTCGAAGTCGACCGAGACGAGCGGGATTTCCGCCTGTTGATCCATGGCGACGTCGACCGCCCCGGAGACCCCGGAGACGACCGCCTCGATCTCGCCCCCCGCGCGCCGAAGCTCGAAGAGATCAGGGCCGAAGATCTTGATCGCGATGTTCGCCCTCGTACCGGAAAGCATGTGGTCAATCCGGTGCGAGATCGGCTGGCCGATCACGATGTTCGTACCCGGAACCGCGGCGAATCGACTCCGCAGGTCCTCCAGCATCGCCTCTCGACCGCGTTCGCCCATGCGCAGCGTGACGTCGATTTCCGACGCGAACACCTGCTGCGCATGCGGGTCGAGTTCGGCGCGACCGGTTCGTCGCGCGGTCGCGACGACCTCGGGTGTATCGAGCAGGATGCGTTCCACGCGGGCGCCGATCGCGTCCGACGTCTCCAGGGACGTGCCCGGCAGCGTGACGGCGCTCACCGTCAGGCTGCCTTCGTTGAACTCGGGCAGGAACCCGCGGCCGGCCGTCAGCAACCCGGCGCCGGCCACCACAAGCGCGAGCAGGGACACAGCCAGTACCGGTGTGCCGTGCCGCAGGGCCGCTTCCAGCACCGGCCGGTAGGCGCCCTTGAGCCGGTCGATCAGCCAGGCATCGTGCGACCGGCTCACCGCAGCGGACTCGGGGAGCAGGTAGAGGCACAGGACCGGCGTGATCGTCACGGCGACCAGCAGCGACGCCGCAAGCGCCACCACGTAGGCGAAGCCGAGCGGGGCGAGCAAGCGTCCCTCGACCCCGGTGAGGAAGAACAGCGGCAGGAACACGAGCAGGATGATCAACGTCGCGAAGACGATGGAGCTCTGGATCTCCCGGGTCGCGTCCCGCACCACTGCGAACGCCGAACGCTTCGAGTCTGCGGGACCCGTTCGATTCTCTCGCAGGCGCCGCACCACGTTCTCGACGACGATGATCGCATCGTCCACGAGCGCGCCGAGCGCGATCGCCATGCCGCCGAGCGTCATGGTGTTCAGGCTCCCCCCCAGCGCGCGGACCAGAAGGACCGCGACGAGAAGCGAGAGCGGAATGGCCAACAGGGCGATACCCGTGGCGCGTGCACTCAGCAGAAAGACGAACATGATCGCGACGACGAGCACTGCGCCGTCGCGCAAGGCCGCGCCGAGATTGTCGATGGCGACCTCTATGAAATCGGACTGCCGAAAGGCATCGGTCTCGATGCTCATGCCGTCGGGCAGCGAGGCCGACAGGTCCTCCAGAACCGCGTCGATCCGTGCCGTCAGCTCGAGCGTGTTCACGCCCGGCTGCTTCTGGACGCCGAGCACGACGGCAGGCTTACCGTCATAGGCGCCGGTGCCACGCCGCGGCGCCGGTCCGATACGCACTTCTGCGACATCCCGAACCCGGACCGGCACGCCGCCCTGCTCCGTCACGACGGCGTTCTCGAGATCATCGAGGGTCCGTGCGCGGCCGACACCCCGAATCAGGAGTTCCTGACCATTCTCCGTGACGAACCCCGCCGCGGCATTGCCACTGGCCTCGCCCACCGCCACGCGGAGTGATTCCAACGTGACTCCGAGCGCCGCACTGCGCACCGGGTCCACGACGATCTGATACTGGCGCGTCTCTCCTCCGGTCGGGATCACCTCCGCCACGCCGGGCACGGCCATGAGGCGCCGCCGCACCACCCAGTCCGCGGTCGCCTTGAGGGTCATCTCGTCGTGAGCATCGGAGCGCAGTGCGAGAAACAGGATCTCGCCCATGATCGACGCGACAGGCGCCAGCACCGGTGGCGGCAGATCGGGAGGCAGGCTGGAGCGCACCGCCTGAAGCCGCTCGGTCACCACTTGCCTGGCAGCATAGACGTCCGTGCCCCACTCGAACTCGACGGTGACCACGCTGATGCCGATGCCGGTGCTCGATCGGACACGACGGACGCCGCTGGCGCCGTTCAGGGCGCTCTCCACCGGAACGGTGACCTGCCGCTCCACGTCCTCCGGGGGCATTCCGTGCGCCTCGGCCACCACCGTGACCGACGGCGCCGTGAGATCCGGGAACACGTCCACCGGTGCATCAAGCGAAGACACCCAGCCCCACGCCATGAGCAGTGCCGCCGACGCGAGGACCAGCAGGCGGTTGCGGAGTGCCGCTTCGACGAGACGATCGATCATGCTGCCTCAGTGCGCATGGCCGTGGCCGATCTCGTCACCGCCGGTCGCAGCGAGTCGAACGAAGTAGGCGCCTCGGGAGACGACGCGCTCACCGGCCTCGACGCCGCTGAGCACCTCCACGAGCGGCCCGTCGTTGATGCCCAGGCTCACCGGTCGACGAGCGAAGCTTTCCCCGCCCGTCTGCACGTAGACCACCTGGCGGCCATCTTCGTCGATCACCGCCGAGCGGGGGATCGCCAGCCTGGATACGGGCGGCTCGCGGTAGAGATGCGCGGCGATGCGTGCACCGAGGGGTGCCGTGACGCGGTCAGCCGGATACTCGATGGTGACGGCGGCCGTGCGGCTGACGGGATCGATGGCCGACGCGACCTGGATCACCCGAGCGCCGGAGTCGGCATCGAGAACGATCGCGCGCTGCGAGCCGCCTCCCGCGACGCCACCCTCGACCCAGGCGCCGCTCGCGTCCTCGAGCCCGTGGGCGTAGTGCTCCGGCACCCGGATCTCGAGCCAGCGGCGATCCGGCGCGGCGATGCGGAAGAGCGGATCACCAGCTTCGACCCATGCCCCAGAGCGAGGTCGGGCCTCGACCAACTCTCCCGCGACCGGCGCCCGCAGGGCAATGCCCGCGCTCCCCGCTCCGCTGGCCTGCTGTTCGAGGCGCGATTCGGCTGCCGCGGCCCGCGCACGAGCCACATCGAGGGCCTGCGACGCCTCGAAGCGACGGCGGTCCGGAAGCGCGCCCTGCGTCACGAGCGCCTCCACGCGCTCGAGCTCCCGCTCGGCGAGACGGAGTGCACTGCGGGCGCGCTCGAGCTCCACGCGCAGCGCACCGAGGTCCTCTGCCTGACCGAGACGCGGCACCATCACCGCGAGCGTGTCACCGGCCCCCACGATCTCCCCCGCCCGCTTGATCTCGCCATTGGCGATCCAGCCGTCTCCCGGCGCGCGCACGACGGCAGCAGCATCCGCCGGTGCCAGCACCTCGCCGTGGCCGGGTACCGACATCCGCATCGGTCGCGCCGAGGCCTCGTCGGTCCCGAAGGGCGCGTTCCACTGTTGCTCCTTGAGGTAGCCGATCTCGCCCTCGTCGGGCTGTGGCGGAACGACCGCGTCAGCCGCGGACGCGAACACCGGAACGGAACCCAGTCGATGGACGGACACGAACGCACCGTCACTGACCTCGAGGGTGACTTCGTGCTCCCCCGCATCCCGTGGCGTGACCGCAGGCGTGAAGATGCCGGTGCGGGCCGGTGCGCGAACACGGAAGCGCGCGACCTCCCGCCCCGCACGGGACAGCACGACATCCAGTGTTCCCGAATCGAGCGGCCGGTAGTCCGAGAGGCGGGTCAGGTGTGCAGCGAACGTCGACGACTGACCGACCACGAGCGGAGGAAACTCGACGAACAGCTCCGCCGTGTCGCTGTAGTGCGTGAACACGAAGCGGGTTCCCGGCTCACCGTGACCGTGCTCGCCCTCCTAGTCATGCGGATGGCCGTGGTCGGCATCGACACCGTCCGAACAACCGGCAGCGAACAGCAATGCGACCGCCAACAGACCCGCCCGAACCCACACGAAGAAACCCGGCGCCCCTGACGGAGCGCAGCGGGCCCTGCTGGCCGGGAAGGCCTCAGCGGTGCTCATGCGTCGTGCCGTCCTCGTGGGTGTGGCCCGTTTCGGATGCTGCTTCATCCTCCTCGTCGGCCTCGTCGGCCTCGTCGGCGGGCGCGGACGACTCGGCGCTGCTCGTCGCCTCCGCTCCCTCCGCCGCCATGGCTTCGGCATCGGCGTAGATGGCTTCGGTCTCCGGAGCTTCCTCGTGGACGTGGCTCCCATCGCCGTGGTCATGGGCGGCGTCGCCGTGCTCTTCGTCATGTCCGTCGCCCTGGCCATGCGCATCGGCACTCGTATCGAGATGCTCACCATCCGGGCCGTGCGCGTGGTCCTCTTCGTGCCCGCCGCCACACGCCGTGAGACCGAACGCCAGCAGCGGGACGAGGAACGGGGACAGTGCAGTGCGTGAACGCTTGGTGGCCATCAGGGAACCCTCCCGAGGGTCTGTAACTGGATGTAGGCCGCGCGCGCCGCGCGCGCGTGGTCGAGGGACCGCAGCTTCGAGTCGAGCGCGGATTCGTGGGCGTCGATCAGGGCCAGCACGTCGACCTCTCCGGCGGCGTGCGCTGCTTCGGCAATGCGCGCCAGGCGGTCGGCATCGGCCGAGGAGTCGGCGAGGCGCGCGGCGGCTCGGCGCTCGGCAGCAAGGCGCGTGGTCGCCGCGTCCGCATCTGCCTCGAGCCGGCGCTCGAGGATTCGGCGCTCCGCGTCGTTCGCGATCGCCTCGGCGCGAGCCGCGTCCCGGCGGCCTCGCGCTCGATCGAACACGGGCAGTTCGATCCCGATGGAAACGACCCCGCCCTCGGCCTGCTGGCCGGCCTGATCGAAGCGTCGAACGCCGACGCCCAGCGTCAGGTCGGGCCAGGCCTCGCGCTCCGCGGCGCGGGCGCGGAGTGTCGCGGCTCGACCTTCGGCCGCCAGCGCAGACGCGCGCGGGTCTGTCGCCACCTCGTCGCTGACCACGGCCTCCGGGGGCATCAGTTCACCTGTGACGACCGCATCGGTGGCCGTCAGGGACGCGAGCCGAAGCTCTGCAGCGGCGTGCACTGCTTCTGCACGCGAGAGATCGCCATCCGCGACGGCCAGCGAACGGCGAAGACGAAGCGCATCGAACTCGGACGCCTCCCCGGCGTCCGCCCGCGCCGAGACGACGTCGACGAGGGCACTGAGTCGGCGGCGGAAACTGGATACGGCCTCCAGCCGCCCCCGGGCGGCGAGCACGTCGTGAAAGGCCGAGCGCACCGCCGCCACGATCTCGCGCCGGCGGTATTCGATACGGGTCCTTTCCGCATCCAGTGCTTCCTCCGCGGCGGCGCGCTCGAGCCCGCGGGCACCGGCCGGGTTCCAGCGTTGTCGGACCACGAGAAAGTGGTCGTCGCTGTCGCCGTTGAATCCGTCGAGACTCTCGCGGACGTACTCCACCTCGGGATTCGCCCACCGCCCGACGGCGTCGGCGCGTCCCGCAGCCGCATCCGCCTGCGCGGCGAGCATGATCTCCACATCGGGATTCACGAGTGCCGCGCTCACTGCCGCGTCCTCGGACATGGCAACGACGGGCGTCGAAACGAGAACGAACAGCCAGGGAAGGAGGCGATGGATCATCCGGCCCCCACGAGGAGCCCGAGCAGAGTCTCCATGGCGTGATGGCCGATCAGGATCGACGCCGCGAGCGCGCTCCCGGCGCACGCGACTCCGGCCTCGAACCACTGGCCACCCCCGTCATCGAAGGACCGAGGCTCGATCAGACGCCAGGCCCGAGCGAGCGGATCATGACCGGCGACGGACACGGCGACGGAGGAATCGACGGGTCGGAACCGAGCGACGCGCGCCAGGGTCTCGGCGACGTCCTGAGCGCCGAAACGGCGCGCCACCTCGTCGTCCGCGACATGCTCGCGAGCGGCGGACCAGGCCTCCGCGAGGGCGTGGCGGGCCTTCGGCAGGTGGAACACCGACAGCAGGAGGAGGAGCAACGACCAGCGTGGATGTCCTGCGCGCAGGTGCGCGGCTTCGTGGGCCAGGACGATCCGTCGCTGCCGCGCATCGAGGCCCGAGAGAAGCCCGCGTGACAGCAGGACGACCGGTCGTCGGAGCCCGTGCGCAACCGCGAGCGGACGCGCGAACTCCGCGATCCGCAGCACCCCGCGGCGTCGTGACAAGGCGGAGACCGAAGCGAGTGCCCGGCCCACCGAGACCTCCTGCCCGACCGCCCGAAGCTGCCCGATGAGCAGCGCGATCAGCGCCGCTGCCTGCGGAAGCCAGAGGCCAGGATTCAGCGCGAGGGCCGGGAGATGATGAAGGCACAGGTGCGGGTGGCCCGGACCGTGTTCGAGACAGTGGTCGTCGATCCATCCAGCGGCCTTGCCGACGATGACCATCAGCATCGAACCCCCGACGCCCATCGCTGCCAGCAGGGGCAAAGCCGCCACGACGAGGACGCGTCGGCCCCGCAAGCGCGGTTCCGCGCCGGCTCGTTCGATCCCGTTCAGCACCAGGGGCGTGAACAGCGCCGAGACCATCCAGGCGATCAGCGCGAGCAGTGACGCGAACCAGACCAGCGTGATCACTGCCCTTCCCTCCTGGCTCGGTCGCGGCGCGCCCGGAGCGCCGCGTCGAGCGCATCGAGCGCGTCCTCGTCGAGCTCGTCAGCCTCCTCGACGAATGCCGCGAAGGACGTCACGGCGTCGGTGCCGAGACGGTCCGCGACCTGACCCATCAACTGCGCGACCAGCGCGTGGCGGGGCGCAGTCGCGCTGTAGACGTAGGAGTGACTTCGCTTTTCCCGGCTCAGAAGCCCCTTGCGGTGGAGCCGTTCGAGCGTCGACTGGACGGTGTTCAAGGAGATGCCGCGTTCGGACTCGAGTCGACCATGCGCCGACTTGGCCGTCGCGACGCCGTCGCTCCAGATCACTTCCAGAACCGCGACCTCCAGATCGCCGAGGACCTGTGGGGATTCCTTTCGTTTCACGGACAGCGCTCGACAACGACCAGATGCTGCGGCAGCCTGAGCGAGCAAAGACCGATCGTCAATCGGTTTTCTGGCCCGGAGCTGCATCGATGGCCTATCTCGTCACGAAGTACGCGGTGTCCGCCCTGATCGTCGTCGCGGTCTCCGAGCTGGCGAAGCGGTGGTCGCTCGCCGGCGCAGTCCTCGCTTCCATCCCGACCGTCACCGTCCTGGCGATGGTGTGGTTGTGGGTCGAGACCCACGACGCGGAGCGACTGGTCCGCTTCTCGAACGACGTCGTCTGGCTGGTGCTGCCGTCGCTGACACTCTTCGCCGTGTTCCCGCTGCTCATGCACTCCGGACTCGGGTTCTGGTCCAGCCTGACCCTCGGACTCACCGCGACGGCCCTGGTCTACGGCATCGGCGTCGGACTCATGCTCGCGGCCGGCCGATGAAACGGACTCCCGACGTGGCGGACCGCTCCAGGGTTGGTGTTCGGGAACCCTCCTAGGGGAGTCTCGCCGGCACGAGCAGTCGCGCTGCCCCAGCCCCGATCGACACCCCGGCCCGGCCTCCTCTCGGATGGGACCCGACCGTATTCGTGGAAGCTCAGGAGTGGCCATGCGCCCATGTCGTCCGGGCTAGTCGTGAAAGTTCCCGTTCAGCACTTTCGCCAGGTTCTCCAGGTCGGCCAGCCATTCGAGCCGGAGGCGAAAAGGCGCCCTCTCACCACGAGCGGGCGCCCGCCCCATCAAGAAATCGGACTCGCGGCAGAACTCGAACAGCCGTGGCCACCAGCCGAGCTCTGAACTCTTGGGGTAGTCCTGCCGAGCTGTCTCGATACGCCGACGCAGTTCAGTCGTCGGTATTCGAATCTCGCCTTGGTCGAACATCCTGTCGTTCCAGGCGCTGATCACGCTGTCGACGAAGCTGTC
The DNA here is from genome assembly GCA_036351515.1 of Pseudomonadales bacterium. Taxonomy (GTDB): domain Bacteria; phylum Pseudomonadota; class Gammaproteobacteria; order Pseudomonadales; family Azotimanducaceae; genus JAZBPF01. The sequence goes on from JAZBPF010000252.1 coordinate 9,192, forward strand.
GAGATCGCCATGAGGTTCTCCATCCTCGACAAAGACCTCGAACGACGGCTGGTCAGACCCCGGCTTCCTTACTGAGTTGTTACTTCCTGGTTCGGGCGACACGGAGTCACCCGACGAGGGTGACTCAGGGACACCCTGCCCCGACTCTCTGGCACCGACTGAGGGATTCTCACTGCGCGGCCTTCGCGGTGACTCCGCCGGCCGTGTCTCCCTGCGGGAGCCGGCTTCGGGAACGAGAATCTCGAACTGACAGGTCTGATGCGGGCGACGGCACACGGCGATCAGCCCCTGCTGCTCCAGAGCTCGTATACAGCGCTGCACGGTGCGGACACTGCAACAGGCACGGTCTGCGAGCCGCCGGTAGCTGGGATCACACCGACCAGTCGTGGCGTTGTGATGATCCGCCAACAGCATGAGGATCAGCTTCTGAAGCGGATTCTCCGTACGGCACTGCACGGCCCAATCCATCACCACCCGGCTCATGACGGCTTCAGGTCACTGGAACGGGCGATGCTTACGCAAACTCGCATCACGCTTCCCTACCCCGAGCCTCGTCCCAAGCGTTCAACTCTTCGACGGACCATCGGACACAGCCCGGAGTCAGCTTTTTCGCTGGCGGGATTACTCCATTCCGTGCCCAGCGGTGGATCGTTCGACGATCGACCTCATATCGCGCCGCTACCTGCTTATCCGAAATGAACTTCGACTCCATCGCTCCGATCTCCATGTCGGCCCTAGTGCGCGCAAGAACGCGCTCTCCTCGACAACGGTTCGGAGTCTCGATGAATGCCCAATTCGAGTCGGCCCACACATCGAGGGGGAATTGGTCGCAATTCGTGTTACCGGCGCCTGGGCGGCTTGGAGAGCCACTCCGGCGCAACTCGACCGAGGCCAAAACCGGCGGTGCGAGATGCCGGCGTAGCGCGAAACGCGGGATCACCATCTCGCAAGCGGAGCGCGAATTTGCGGCGGTGCCCCACACCCTGGCGCGCCATCGATACGGCACTCCCGACGTTTTCACCGGCGGCTTCGAGCACGACAGCGATCATCTCGGCCAAGGGCCCCGGCTTCGATGAACCGCCCGGCAAACCCGGCTCTCGCCCGAAACCCGAGGCGTAGCAACCGGCCAGTGCGCGCGAGAGCGCCGGCAATCGCGCACCAGGCCCGGGGCGCACTCGAGGAGCCCAGTCCTGCTCCGCAGCCACCTCGAGTTCGTCCGCCAGAGACCCGAGGAACCTCGCGAGTTGCTTCCCCGTAGTTGCTTCAACGGCTGCGCCGGAGGGAAGCCAGCGCGCCTCGCGCAGCGCGTTCCGGACGGTAAATCGCATTGCGTCCGCAACGTCACGATTCCCGGTCGCCTGCGCGATCAGCTTTGAAACCTGGCGAGTCCGGCCAGCCAAGTCGCTGAAGGTCTCCGCGGTCTCGCGCGGTGTGCACGCTGCCCGATCCTCTCTCAGCGCGTCGGTAGCCCGGCGTTCGAGCTGCGTGAAAAAGGCATCAGTGAGTACGCGGCCCTGGCGCTCGGCGATCTTTCGGATCCGATCGCGCTGGTCGTCCGTCAGCGAAACAGAACTCGTTCGTCGACGCCCCGTTCCGGCAGCTTTCACAAGGGTGCCCTCGGCGTGGGCACTGCACCGTCCGCGTAGCGACTGCCGAGACAGTATCTCGCCCAGTCCTCCATGAGCGGCCGCCGCTTCTCGAGGAGGTCGCCACGCCGGTACGCGGCCTCGACGGAGCTCTCGATGGTGTGGGCCAGTGCCATCTCGGCGACGTCGCGGGGATAGGACGTCCGCTCCGCGCACCAATCCCGGAAGGTGGACCGAAACCCGTGAATGGTGCACTCGGCGCCCACGTGCTTCAGAACGCCTCTGACGGCCGTATCCGAAAGCCTGCCTCGGCGGGGAGACGGAAACACGAACCGGCTCGTACGCGCCTCCTCCGGCGCCAGGACCCCCATTGCTGACGAAGAGAGCGGAACCCGGTGCAGTCGGCCCGCCTTCATAAGTTTCGCGGGCACGGTCCAGGTCAGGGAGTCGAGGTCTACCTCCGACCAGGTCATGCCCAACGCCTCGCTGGTCCGGGCCGCAGTCAGAATCAGGAAACGGAGCGCCGTTGCCGCCGCGCCCGAAACTTCCTCGAGTGACTCGAAGAAGCCTGGAATGTCGTCGATCGGGAGCGCCCTGTGATGTCGAACTTTGGCGATCCGTGCTGGCGACGGAAGCACCTGATCGAGATTTCCGCGCCATCGCGCCGGGTTGTCGCCCACTCGCAGCCCCGTGACGGTCCCCCACGCCAGGACGGCCTCGATCCGGCCCCGGAGCCGCTTCATCGTCTCCGTCTTCTCGGTCCAGTAGGGCTCTAGGACCGAGACGATGTCGTTCACCTCGATGTCCGCGAGTGCCAGCCCCCCGATCCTGGGAAACGCGTAGGTCTCGAGCGTCGAGCGCCACTGCGCGCGGTGCTTGGCGTTCCCGAATTCGGCCGACTTTTTCTCCAGATACAGGTTGGCCGCCGCTGCGAAGGTCAGACGATTCTGGGCCTCGGCGAGCTGCTGGCGCGCCCTCAGCCTCTCCAAGGTCGGGTCGATGCCGCTCCGGATCTGCGCTTTGAACTCCCGAGCCCGTTCTCGGGCCAGGCCGAGCCCGACCTCGGGATAGGGCCCCAGGCCCAGTTCCCGTCGGCGCGACCCCACCATGGTCCGCAGCACCCAGGAACCGAAACCTCGCTCCCGAACCTGGAGAGTCAGTCCGGCGACGCCTCCGACGGCATGGTCGCCCGCCTCCAGAGCCTTGACCTCCAGTGCCGACAGCGCACGAGCGACCTTGGGCATCCCGACAACCTACCCGCCATAAATCTCGCCAAGAGGTGTCTACGACACGGCGCGATTGTCATTCTACGCAAGGCGAAAATCACTTAATCCATTGTTATGCAAGGACGCATAGGTCGAATCGTCGCAGGCAAGAGAGCGAACTTCGGCGGACACTACCTCCTGGTAGCACGAGCGCCCTGCGACCGCCACCGCTCGCTCGCGAGTTGGTATGACTTGAACCGGGACACCCGGTCGCCCGAGTGCCCCGGCGGCAGACTTTCGGCTGGATGAACCCGGGCTCTGCCTTGATCAAGCGCCCGGATGCCGGTGACCATCATCTCCTCGCCAGCCTGCGCCGCACGCGGCCTGCGGGATGACGAGGCAGGTACGGATTCGGGTCTGGGCATGAGTTAAGGATGAGGATGAGGCCAAGAACGCTCCGCTGCTGGGTGTTCTGCAGCACCGCCCTAGCCGGACCTGATCAGGCGGCGAATCGTGCTGTAGGTCGCCCCATCGGGAATCGATTGCTGATTCCGGTCCTTCTCGACCGTAGCAACCTGGCCGACTACAACGCGACCTGACAGCACGGAGAGCGGAAGTCTGTCGTATCGCACCGGTCGCCCCACTACAGCACAGAATTCGCGAAGGATGTCGCTGCTCCTGCTGTGCTTGAAGCGCCCCCGGTTGCGTGGTTTGCCCACGAGCGACCTAGCGTTGTACCAGCGCGTTAGGAGCAATCCTTGGTACGGCCCGGGGTCCAGAATCGTGAAGTCGACCTTCACCTTGGGCTGCCGATTGAAGAGCAGAAGCGTCCGCCAACCCTTGAAGACCAGCTCGTACTCGCCCGGTGGAACCAGGACGAGTGGGTCGCCGTCGAGTTCACCAGCCGCGCCGTCGTGAATGCGTGCGATCCCGGAATGCTGATCGAATGCGCTCACGACTCCCGGCCCCAGGCACGGTTTGGCGCGTCGCAAAGCCGCCGAATGTCGTCGATCCGCCAGAACGTCACCCCTCCGATACGGATCGGCTCCGGGAATCGACCCGCTCTCACACCATCCCACCATGTCGTCTTGCTGACGGGGATGATGGCAGGAGTGCTCTCGTTCTGTGGATCACCAAGGATCTGCTTGAGTCGGAGAAGGCCGAACTCGGGAAGTGCTCGCTGACTCATGGCTGCGTCTCACGTCTGAAGATCGTCCGTCGTCGGCCGGTAATGGCCGCTCTCGTCCGAAGACAGCGCAAGGAAACCACCTATGGAAAGGCTCGGGCATGGGTACACCGGGAGGTGTACCCATCTGAACGCGACGAATGGCCCTCAGCTCAGATTCTTGTTCCTAACGGCTCGGGCCATCCGCAACAACTCGGAAGGAGTGCCAGTAAACGGCGGTGGGTGCTCAGGGTCCCCCGGGAACGCGGGCGGTACCCGCCAGATCGTCGCTTCCGACTTCCAGCGCTGCCCGCCATGAGAGGGAACTTCGAGCATGAAGTGTTCGAGGTGCACAGCAACGGCCAACAGCGAGGCAATCCCCTTCGGGTCCTTCAGGACCCGAGCGGGGTCGTGGAGAGGCACGAGGCTTTGGTTGAGGCGATACGCAGCCCAAAGCGAGGCGACGCCAAGAAAAGCCTCGAACTTCTTTCGTAGCGATGTCGCGCTGCGGGGGATAGGCGTGCCATCACCGAAGCATCTGCCCTTAGCCCAACGACCGTAGACTGAGAAGGCAAGCTGCTTGCTCGGCCCACTCACGTGCTCGTAGCGCCAGAGCACGTACATGACTGCGAGAAGGTCGCCCGCCACGATTCCGTCCTTGACCCGTCTGACTGCTGCCCTGCGAAGCTCGTCGAAGCTCGCCATATCTGCCGCAACGGCGAGCGCTGCGCGCAGGTCGTCGGGCGTCGCCTCTGGATGGAGGCCGTGGATTAAAGCGTCGAGTAGCGGCACCGCTTCGAGCTGATCCCGCAAATCGTCGTCATCCGGGACGATCATCAACGTAGCGAGTCGCTTCGCGTCCCGCCCGCCGTCGAGCGCATCTTCAATGCTTGCGAATCGATTCAAGATAGTCCGCCCATGCCTGCATCATTTCGGTTCGCTCGGGCAGGTGCTTCGTTCGGTTGTACGCCCTGCCCAGCGGGTCACGGACCGCATGGGCAAGCTGATGCTCGATGTACTCGGGCCGACACTTAAGCACCTCGTCAAGCATCGTTCTTGCCGTCGCGCGGAAGCCGTGCGGTGTCAGATCCAGACCCATCGACTTCAGCGCAGCGTTAACGGCGTTCTCGCTCATGGGCCGACCGCGCCCTCGCCCGCTCGGGAAGACGTACTCGCGGCGGCCCGTGAACAGCCGAAGCTCGTCCAGCAGAGTGCAGGCCTGCCGAGCGAGCGGCACGATGTGCGGCTCGCGTGTCTTCATCCGGTCCGCCGGGATCTCGATACGGGCGTCCGAGATGTCGCCCCACCTGAGCTGCCGAAGCTCCCCTGGCCGAAGCAGGAGCATCGGTGTGAGTTGAAGGGCGATCCGGACGGTGATCGTCCCCTGGTACGCATCGATGCATCGAAGAACGCGGCCGAGTTCCTCGGGCTCCGTCACGGCGGCGTAGTGCTGCTTCTTCGGTTGCGTCAGTGCGCCCCGCAGATCTGCTGTCACGTCGCGCTCAGCGCGCCCCGTGGCGATCGCGTACCGCATCACCTGCCCGATGTAGCCCCGGACGCGCTGGGCTGTCTCGTGCGCCCCGTGGCGCTCGATGGGTCGAAGACACTGCTCCAGAACGAAGGGTGCGGTGAGCGTGGAGACAGGCTCGCGGCCGAGCATGGGGAAGGCCCAGCGGTTCAGACGATTGCGGACCGACTCCGCGTGGCCGTCCGACCATTCGGGATGCTTCGACATCCACTCCTTGGCGACATCCTCGAAACTCGACCTTGCGAAGGCCCGGCTGGCCTTGCGCTCGACCGAGGGGTCGCGGCCGTCCGCGACGGCGCCGCGGACCTCGTCGCGGCGGCGGCGAGCCTCGGCGAGACCGACCTCAGGGTATCGACCGAGGAAGAGGTCCTTCTGGCGCCCATCCGGAGTCCGGTAGCGCTGGTACCAGGACTTGGTTCCTGAGGGAGTAACGCAGAGCGTCAGGCCATAGCCGTCCGCAGCCTTCACGGTCCGAGCCGGCTGCGGACGCAGCGACCTCGCTTTGGCGTCGGTGAGCACCCAAACCCCCACAGCGTCTGCCACAACACCCACATTGAACCCCACAAACGGGCCGGACTTCAGCGGACGAGGGCGGACACCGACGGACGGTCCAGAGACGAAAAAGCCCCGGAAACCGGGGCTTTCGAGAACTTCAGCGGACTACTTCGGACTGCGAAGTGGTGGGTACGGCTGGATTCGAACCAGCGACCCCCGCCGTGTGAAGACGGTGCTCTAACCAACTGAGCTACGCACCCACGAGGCGCGCGATTATACACACGCCCCCCGGGGTGCAACAGCCGCTCACATGCGCGCCCGGCGGGCTCTCCACGCCGCGGTCAGCTCGTCCCGGAAGGCCGGGGCCGCGACGGCGATCAGGGCCTCGGCGCGGGCGTCCACGGAGCGTCCCCGGAGCTCCGCCACGCCGTGCTCCGTGACCACGCAGTCCACGTCCGTGCGCGACGCCGTCACCGCCGTGCCCTCGGCGAGCGCCGGGACGATGCGCGACAGCTGGCCCCCCTTCGCGGTGGCCGTCATGGCCACGATCGAGCGCCCGCCGGGCGCCCCCGCCGCGGCGCGCATGAAGTCCACGGCGCCGCCGGTGCCGGAGATCTGCCGCCCGCCCACCATCTCGGCGCTCACCTGGCCGAGCAGGTCGACCTCCACCGCGGAGTTGATGGAGACGAAGTCCCGGAGCTCCGCGATGACGGACGCCTCGTGGGTGTAGCGGGCGGGCCGGAACGCCACCTCCGGCCTCTCGGACAGAGCTCGGTAGAGGCGCTCGGAGCCGAGCGCCATGCCGGTCACGTGGAGACCCCGGTCGCGGGGCTTGCGCGCGCCGGTGAGCACGCCGCGCTCGATCAGGTCGAGCACGCCGTCGTCGACGAGGCCGCCGTGGAAGCCGAGGTCCCGGTGGTCCCGGAGTGCCGCGAGCACGGCGGCGGGGATGGAGCCGATGCCCGTCTGCAGGCAGGCGCCGTCGGGCACGAGCGCCGCGACGTGGGCGCCGATGGCGCGCGCCACCTCGTCGAGCTGCGGTGCGGGCAGCTCGGGAACCGGATGCGCCTGCTCGAGGACGATCTCCACCCGATCCCGATCGACCTCCGGCGCTCCTGCCGGCGGGATCAGCTCCGGATTGAGCTGCGCGACCACCCGCCGCGCGTTGCCGAGGACGGCCTCGAGGAAGTCGACGTTGGGGCCGTGGCGCAGGCGCCCCTCGGCGTCCCGGCCCACCTGCAGGAGCACGAGGTCGAAGGCCGGGCCGCGGGCCAGGTGATCGAAGACGCGGCGCATGTGCAGGGGCAGGAAGTCCACGCGGCCCGCCTCGAAGGCGCCGCGGATCGCCGGGGAGAGGAAGAAGCTCTCCAGGCGCGCCTCGGGGTGCCAGGCCGTGAAGTCCGTCCGGTTCATGCCCGGCAAGGGGAACTGCACGAAGGTCACGCCCGCGGCGCACGCCGGCGTGGCGGCCAGGGCCGCGAGCAGCCCCTGCGGCTCGTTCGAGGCGCCGGGGACGAAGACGCGCATGCCCGGGCGCAGGAGCCCGGCGACGTCGCCGGCGCTCACGGCCGCGGACTCCGGTCCGGTGTCAGGACGTCCTCGGCCAGTTCGGGAAAGTGCTGCCGCAGGCAGGCCGGGCAGATGCCGTGGGACGCCTGGTACTTCGAGTTGCGCTCCAGATACGAGAACACGTCGGTCCAGTAGCCCTCGTCGTCGCGGACCTGCCCGCAGCCCGCACAGGTGGGGAGGAGCAGGCCCAGCTGCTCGGCGCGGAGGATCGCCCGCTCGCCCTCCCGCAGGGA
>JAZBPF010000253.1:0-3677 GCA_036351515.1 Pseudomonadales bacterium
CGGCACCGACGCCGTGGCCGGCGCGGTCAACATCAAGCTCCGGGACGACTTCGAGGGCTTCGAGCTCCGCGGCAGCTTCCAGGACCACATCGAGGAGCAGGACTCGAAGGACTACGTCCTCTCGGCCGTGCTCGGCGGCAACTTCGACGACGGCCGCGGCAACGCCGTGATCGCCCTGGACCACGCCGACCGCGAACAGATGGTCAAGGCGCAGCGGGAGTTCGCCGCGGTCGCGACCTCGACGACTTCCTTCCTGCCGGAAGGCCGCTTCTTCGGAAGCGGTGACAACCCGATCGACCCCGCCGCGATCGACGCCCTGTTCCAGAGCTACGGTTCGGCCGCAGGTGCCGTGCCCAGCCAGAACCTCCTCGCGTTCAACGAGGACGGCTCGCTCTTCTCCATCGGCCAGTTCAATTCGCCCCAGGACGTGGAGAACTTCCGCTATCCCGTCGACGGCGCGGTGAACACGAACCTGTTCCCGGACTTCTATTCCTACAACTTCGACTTCGTGAACCTGCTCCGCCTGCCCCTGAACCGCGACTCGATCATGGGCAAGATGGATTACGAGTTCGACAACGGTATCGAGGTCTTCGCCCAGTACAGCTACACCGAGTACTCGGCGGACACGGCGCTCGCGCCGACGCCGATCCCCACCGTCGGGGTCCGCGCCCCGGGCGAGGCCGCGTCGAACCAGGCCGTGTCCCAGCTGCTCACCCCGGGCTCGAACGCGGACTTCACCTTCGTGGTTCCGGCGACGAACCCGTTCATTCCCACCGACTTCGCGAACCTGCTCGCGACGCGGACCGGGGACGATCCGCGCTTCGTCGGCGCCGGCGCGACGGAGCCGTTCACCATGCGGCAACGCACGCTCGACGCGGGCCTGCGTCTCTCCAGCTACAACAACATCGTCCGCCAGTTCACCACCGGCGCCTCCGGTCCGCTGCCGTTCCTCGAAGGCTGGGACTGGTCCTTCTACCTGACCGAGGGCCGCACGCGGATCGTCGAGACCCAGTCCGGCAACATCGACACCAACCGCCTGCAGACCCTCCTCGAGGATCCGAGCGGGGGTGCCGACATCTGTGCGGGGGGCTTCAATCCCTTCGGTCGCCAGCCGCTCTCCCAGGAGTGCGTGGACTACCTGGAGGTCTCCAGCTCCCTCACGACGGAGTTCAAGCAGCAGATCGGCCAGTTCTACGTCACGGGCGACGTGGTGGACCTCCCGGCAGGTCCCCTGTCCGTGGTCGCGGGCTACGAGTTCCGCTTCTTCGACTTCGCCTTCGATCCCGGCTCCGCGGGCGGGGCGATCTCGGGCTTCAACGCCCAGGATCCGTCCGGTGGCACCAACGAGTTCCGCGACGTCTTCTTCGAGGCCCTCGTCCCCCTGGTCTCGGGTCGCCGCTGGGCCGAGAGCGTCGAGCTGAACCTCGGCTACCGGTCCTCCGAGAGCCAGTTCAACGATTCCATCACCGGGATCAACAACGACGAGTCCCGGGACGACGCCTACAAGGTCGAACTCGGCTGGGCGCTCGACGAGCACTGGCGCTTCCGCGGCTCCTACCAGCGCGCCGTCCGCGCGCCGAACTTCGAGGAGCTGTTCGACGGCACCGGCTCGGCGCCGCAGATCTTCGATCCCTGCAACTCCTTCTCCGGCGCGCGCAATGGTCCGGACGGGGCCGAGGTCCTCGCGCTGTGCCAGGCGCAGGACGTCGCCGGGGCGGTCGGCCCGAACTTCGTGGCCACCCCGGGCGCTCAGGCCTCCATCAACCTCACCGGCAACCGCAACCTCGAGCCGGAGACCGCGGACACCTTCACCCTGGGTGCCGTGATGCAGTCGCCCTTCGAGGGCGTCTTCCGCAACCTGACGGCATCGATCGACTGGTACAGCATCGACGTGGAGGACGCGATCATCGTCCCGAACGTCAACCTGATCATCGCCGATTGCTTCAACTACTACGGGAACAACCCGACCTACTCCAACGACCAGGAGAGCTGCGCCACGATCTTCCGGGCCGGGGACATTCTCGGCCTGTCCGATCCGAACACCGACTCCGGGGACTTCAACAACAGCAACAACGGCGAGATCAGCACCTCGGGGATCGACCTCGCGGCCTCCTGGGGCTTCGACGCCGGCCCGGGCTACGTGAACCTCAACGGCCTGTTGAACCACGTGCTCGCCTGGGAGCAGTCGGACGGCGCCGGCCTGCCGAAGATCGACTACGCCGGCACCGTCGGCTACTTCGGCGCGGGCCTCGGGCAGAGCTTCCCGGAGTGGAACGCCAACCTGACCGGCACCTACGCGTGGCGCGACTACACCTTCGACACGCGGATCCGCTACATCGGCGAGATGGACAACCGTGCGGCGGCGCAGTACGCGGGCGAGACCAGCCTCACCGGCGTCGATGCGATCACCTACGTCGACCTCGGCGCGAGCTGGGCGCTCACGGAGACCGTGAACCTGCGGCTGGGCGTGAACAACGTCTTCGACGCGGAACCGGAGGAGTACGCACCGAACGTCCAGTCCGGTACCGATCCCTCCCTCTACGACATCGTCGGTCGTCGCTACGTCGCGTCCTTCCGCATGCGGTTCTGACGCCCCTCTCCGCGACCGCACGGTCGCGTTCCGGAAGCCGGGCCCCTCGGGGCCCGGCTTTCGCGTTTCCGGCCCCCCGTTCTTCTCCGCCTCAGCCTCCGCCCCCGGCGAGGGCCCAGAGGTGCGGCACGGCGTGCGCGCGAAAGGGCCGCCAGCGTTCCGCCCGCCGCTCCATGGCGGACAGCTCCGGCAAGCGCCCGCCTTCCGCCAGCGCCCGGCGGAGCACCAGATCCCCCGCCGGGAACGCATCCCGGTCCCGCGCCGCGCGCAGGCACACGTAGTCGGCGGTCCAGGGGCCGATCCCGCGCAGGGCGAGGAGGCGCGGGCGCAGCTCGGCGGCCGGCGCCGACGGATCGAGCCGCCCCTCGACCACGGCCCGCGCGACCGTGCGCAGGGTCTCGCGCCGGGCCGCGGGCATGCGCAGGAAGCCGAGATCGGTAACCGCGAGCGTCTCCGCGTCCGGGAAGCGGCCCGGCGCCGGCGCCGCCCCCTCCGCGAGGCGCACGGCCTGGGTCCTTGCCGCCTCGACGCTCACCTGCTGGCCGAGGATGGCCCGCACGAGCAGCTCGAAGGGGTCCCAGGCACCGGGCAGACGCAGGCCCGGGGTGCGGGCGACGGCAGGGGCGAGGAGCGGATCCTCGGCGAGCCGGGCATCGGCTTCCCGCACCGGCGCGTCGAGATCGAGCAGCGCCGTCGTGCGCGCCAGGAGCTCCGCGAGCGGGAGCGGGGTGGGGCCGACGACGCGGACGCGCACGCCGCCCTCCACGATCCGGAGCGCGACCGTGCCCGTGCCGCCGGGCCCGTCCCAGCGTCGGCCGTAGTCCGCCTCCGCCGCGGTCTCGACGCCGGGCAGCAACCGGCGCGCGAGGAAGGCGCGCAGGGCCTCGAACGGGAACGGCGGCTCGGCGGGGAGCCAGAGCGAGAGGGACACGGCCGTTCCCGCGCGCACCGGGCGAACGTCGCGCGTCGGGGAGGCCCGGGCGACGGCCGCGATGCGGCGTCGATCGAGCTCGGAGACGGCGACGAGCCGATCCGCGAGCGCCCGGCGGCGCGCGGCGAGGAAGCGTCCCGGCGCAGTGCCGTGCCG
>JAZBPF010000254.1:0-6830 GCA_036351515.1 Pseudomonadales bacterium
CTCGAGTACACGGCCGCGCACGCGGCCGAGGTGGTGCGCGCCTTCGAGACCTTCCCCGAGTACCTGCGCAGCTTCCTGCTCCTCGGCGGGGGCGGCACGCCCGCCACGAGCTTCGGCGGCTTCCGCTTCGTGCCCGTGGCCGAGCGCGAGCGCTCGCAGATGGAGCTGCAGCCCCTCGCCCAGCGCCTCGTGAACGAGATCGCGGGCATCCAGGTCGCCGTGTTCACCTTTCCGTCGCTGCCCGGCGCGGCGCGGGGCACGCCCCTGCAGTTCGTGCTCACGGGGGACGCCCCCTACGAGCAGCTCGTGGACCTCGCGGACCAGCTCATCGGCGCCGGCTACGCGAGCCGGAACTTCGTGTTCCTGCGCAAGTCCTCGGAGATCGCCCTGCCGCGCACGCGCCTCGTCATCGACCGCGACCGCGCCGGCGATCTCGGCGTCGACATGGACGAGTTCGGCGCGACGCTCTCCACGCTTCTCGGCGGCGGCTACGTCAGCCGCTTCAACCAGTCCGGGCGCAGTTACGAGGTGATTCCCCAGGTCGCGCGCCGCTACCGGCTCGACGAGACCCTGCTCGAGGACTATCGCGTGCGCGGCGGGGACGGGACGCTGATCCCGCTCGCGAGCTTCGTCACCCTCGAGCACGAGATCGAGCCGACGGTCCGCGCCCAGCACCAGCAGCTCAACGCGGTGACGGTCAGCGGCATCATGGCGCCGGGCGTGTCCCTCGGCGACGCCATGGCCTTCATGGAGCAGACCGCGGCGACGACGCTGCCGCCGAACGTCGGCCACGACTACACGGGCGAGTCGCGGCAGCTCGAGCAGCAGGGGAACGCCCTGCTCTACACCTTCTTCCTGTCGCTGCTCGTGATCTACCTGGTCCTCGCGGCCCAGTACGAGAGCTGGCGGGACCCGCTCATCATCCTCGTCTCCGTGCCCATGTCCGTGGCCGGGGCCATGCTCTTCGTCTACCTCGGCTTCGCCTCCGTGAACCTCTACACGCAGATCGGGCTGATCACGCTCATCGGCCTCATCGCCAAGAACGGGATCCTCATCGTCGACTTCGCGAACCGGGCCCAGGAGCGCGAGGGTCTCGACAAGCGCGCCGCCGTGGCGAAGGCCGTCGCGACGCGCTACCGCCCGATCCTCATGACCACCGTGGCCATGCTCATGGCCATGGTCCCCCTGCTGCTCGCCACGGGCCCGGGCTCCGTGAGCCGCTCGCAGATGGGCCTCGTGATCTTCACGGGCCTCGGCATCGGCACGCTGTTCACGCTCTTCGTGGTCCCGGCGGTCTACGTGCTCCTCGCCCGCGACCGGCACGCGGACGAGCACGCCATGCAGGACCGGGCACAGGAGGTGCCGGCGATCTGAGACCGGCCTCCCCGACGGCCCCCCGGGCCGCCGTATACCATCGGCCCGGTCATCTGCCGCGAGCACCCCATGGCCCCGGAACCCGGCCCCGCCCCCGATCCCGAAGCCGAAGCGCTCGCCGCCCTGGAGCTGGAGGAGGCCCGTCCCGCCCGTGGGCGAAGACGGCTGCTCGCCCTGGCCCTGCTCGCGATCTCCGCCGCCCTGCTCTGGTTCTCCTGGCCCCGGGGATCGACCGGCCCGAGCTGGACCACGGTCCCCGCCGAGCGCGGCGACCTGCGCGTGCTCGTCACCGCCATCGGCGCGCTGGAACCCCTGAACCAGGTGGACGTGGGCACGGAGGTCTCCGGCACGATCCGCACCGTGCTGGTGGACTTCAACGACCGGGTGACCCGGGGCGAGGTGCTCGCCCGCCTGGACACGGACGAGCTCGAGGCCCAGGTCCTCCAGGGCCGGGCGAGTCTGAGGGCCGCCGAGGCGCGCGTGGCGCAGGCGCGCGCGACGGTCCACGAGGCCACGCTCAAGCGGGAGCGCTGCGCGGCGCTCGCCGCGCGGGAACTGTGCAGCCGGGACGAGCTCGACTCCTTCACCGCCGCGGAGCTCCGCGCCCGCGCCGACGAGGCCAGCGCGAGCGCGCAGGTGGAGGTCGCCCGGGCGACCCTGTCGGCCCAGGAGACCCGCCTCGAGAAGGCGGCGATCCGCTCCCCGATCGACGGCCTCGTGCTCTCGCGCCGGATCGAGCCCGGGCAGACCGTGGCCGCCTCCCTGCAGACGCCGGTGCTGTTCGTGCTCGCCGAGGACCTCACGCAGATGGAGCTGCACGTGGACGTCGACGAGGCCGACGTCGGCCAGGTCCGCGAGGGCCAGGCGGCCACGTTCACCGTGGACGCGTATCCGGACCGGAGCTTCCCCGCCCGGATCACGCAGCTCCGCCTCGCGCCCGAGGCCGAGGGCGGCGTGGTGACCTACGAGACGGTGCTCGCCGTCACGAACGACGCCCTGCTGCTGCGCCCGGGCATGACGGCCACCGCGGACATCCTCGTCGCCGAAACACGCGACGCGCTGCTCGTCCCCAACGCGGCGCTTCGCTTCCGGCCCCCGGAGACGGCGACCGGCGAGGCGACCGGCGGGGGCTTCTTCGGCCGCCTGCTGCCCGGGCCACCGCGACGGCCACGGGCGCCCGGTGACGCACGCGCGAACCCGGACGACGGGCCCGCTCGCCAGCTGTGGGTGCTGCGCGACGGCGTGCCGACGGTGCTCGCGGTCCGCAGCAGCCTCGACGACGGCGTCCGCACGGAGATCGTCGAGGGCGAGCTCCGGTCGGGCGACCCGGTGATCGTCGGCGTCGCGAGGAACGACGACTGATGGGCGGCGCGGCGACCGGCCCGGACGCACCGCTCGTGGCGCTCCGCGGCGTCACCCGCTTCTACGGTCGCGGCGCGGCACGCACCTGGGCGCTGCGCGGCATCGACCTCGAGATCCATGCCGGCGATTTCGTGGCCGTCATGGGCCCGAGCGGCTCCGGGAAGTCCACCTGCATGAACGTCATCGGCTGTCTGGACACGCCGAGCGCCGGCAGCTACCGCTTCCGGGGCGTGGACACGGGCCGGCTCTCCCGCGACCAGCGCGCCCTGCTGCGCCGGCGTCACCTCGGCTTCGTGTTCCAGGGCTACAACCTGCTCGCCCGCACCACGGCGCTGGAGAACGTGGAACTGCCCCTGCTCTATCAGGGCGTTCCGGCGCGGGTCCGGCGTGCCGAGGCCCGCCGGGCCCTGGAGGAGGTGGGCCTGGCCCGCTGGGCGCACCACACGTCCGCCGAGCTTTCCGGGGGCCAGATGCAGCGGGTGGCGATCGCCCGCGCGATGATCACGCAGCCTGCGCTGCTCCTCGCCGACGAGCCCACGGGCAATCTCGACACGGCGCGCAGCCACGAGATCATGCAGCTCCTCGCGGAGCTGAACGAGGTGCGCGGCGTGACCATCGTCATGGTCACCCACGAGGCGGAGATGGCCGCCTGGGCCCGGCGGACCGTGCAGTTCCTGGATGGTCGCCTCGCGTCCGACGAGCGTCGCCGGAGCGCTGCATGAACCTCTGGAACGCCCTGCTCCTGGCGCTCCGGGAGATCCGCCGGAACGTGCTCCGCTCCTCCCTCACGGTGCTCGGGATCATCATCGGGGTCGCGGCCGTGATCACCATGGTCACCGTCGGCGCCGGGGCCACCGCCGAGGTCACGAGCCGGATCGCGAGCCTCGGCAGCAACCTGCTCATCGTGCGGCCCGGGCAGGGCTTCGGGCCGGGTCGCGGCGGCGCGCGCGCCCGCCCCTTCGACGCCGCCGACGCCGAGGCCATCGCGCAGCAGGTCGGCAACCTGCGCGCGGTCGCGCCGACGGCCCAGAGCGGCTCCCTGGCCATCTTCGGCAACCGGAACTGGCAGACCGTCCTCACCGGCACCACGAACGGATGGTTCGAGGCCGGGAACTGGGAGCTGGCGGACGGGCGCCTGTTCAGCGCGACGGAGCTGCGCGCGGGGCGCTCGCTGTGCATCCTCGGCGAGACGCCCCGGAACCAGCTCTTCGGCACCCAGAACCCGGTCGGCAGCACGATCCGCCTGAACGCGCTCGCCTGCCGCGTCGTGGGCCTGCTGCATGCCAAGGGGCAGTCCGCCATGGGCACCGATCAGGACGACGTCGTGGTCCTGCCCCTGCGCACCTTCCAGCGCCGGATCTCCGGCGACACGGACGTGAACGTCATCCTCCTCTCCGTCGCCGACGGCGTCGCCACGGAGGTCGTGAAGGAAGACGTCGAGCGCCTGCTGCGGCAGCGCCGGCACGTCGGCGCCGGCAAGGAGAGCGACTTCAACGTCTTCGACACGAAGCAGATCGCCCAGACGCTGACCGGCACCACGCGCGTGCTCACCATGCTCCTCGGCTCCGTGGCCGGCGTGAGCCTCCTCGTCGGCGGCATCGGCATCATGAACATCATGCTGGTCTCGGTGACGGAGCGGACCCGGGAGATCGGCATCCGTCTGGCCATCGGCGCCCTGGAGCGGGACGTGCTCGGCCAGTTCCTCGTGGAGGCGGTGGTGCTGGCGTCCTTCGGGGGCCTCGTCGGCATCGCCCTCGCCCTCGCCCTCTCCGCGGGGCTGACGGCCCTCATGGACATCCCCTTCGTGCTCGACCCGGCGGTCATGCTGCTCGCCTTCGCGTTCTCCGCCGCCGTGGGGATCGTCTTCGGCTACTTCCCGGCCCGGCGCGCGGCCCGCCTCGATCCCATCGAGGCCCTGCGCCACGAATGAAGCCTGCGGAGCGGGCGCCGAGCGTGAGGACGGCCCTCGTTCCGGCAGCCCCCTACAGCGAAGGCTTCGTGATCATGAGCCAGAGGATGACCAGCACACCTGCGAAGGCCGGAAAACCGCAGGCGAACCAGATGCGGTAGAGCCGCAGGTACGCATCGGGCAGCGCTTCCCCGGCATCCCGCGCCGCACGAGCGAGCCGCCCGAGCCGGATCTGGATCCACACCACCGGCAGCCAGAACAGTCCCACCACCACGTAGAGCGCGAGCGACCACAGGACCCAGCCCTCCAGGAGCGGCCAGCCGACGATCCGCGCGAGGAGTACTCCGGTCACCGGCTGAGCGATGACTGCGGTCGCCGTGAACACCGTATCGGCGAGCACGACGATGCCGGCCGTGTGTGCGATCGCCGCGGCGTTTCCGCTGCGGTTCGAGACGACCATGAAGAACGCGATCCCTGCTCCGGTACCCAGAAGCACGCAGGCGCCGATCACGTGCAGGAACCGGAGGACCTCGTAGCTCATCGTGGTTCCAGCAGCGCCGCCGTCACGAGCGCGAGGACCATGCCCGGAAGGACCTTGAGCATCGGGCCGAGCGGATCCAGCCACAGGTCCGGCGTGAGTGCCGCCGCCGCCAGAACGTAGACGGCGGAGAGCGCCACCATGCCGAGGCACGCGCTTCGCGCCAGCGGTCGGTACAGCACGCCGGCCCCCAATGCCACGTCGAGCAGCCCACCGATCCCCACGGCAGCAGCCGCGGGCATCCGGGGCACGCCCCGTTCCAGGAGCACCGCCAGGGAGGCGTCGTAGCGCAGCAGACCGATGCAGCCGGAAACGATCCAGAACAGGGCGAGGGTCGCGACGGCGAGCGGCAACAGGAGGAAAGCCCGCGCGAAGAGGCGCTCCTGGGCCGTCGCGGGCAGGATCGCCAGCGTCTCCTCGAGGCTGCGGCAACGCCGCCCTCCGGCAAGAACCCAGGGCTCCGCCTCGCCCGTGATCCCCCGCTCCAGCGTGCGCAGCGCCGTGGAGCGCAGGGGCGCTCGCCAGCCGAGCCACCCGAGCGCGTCCGCCGCGCGCCCGAGCAGCTGCGTCAGGGCCCGTGGCACCGTGAGGGCGTACCGCCAGGGCGGAAAGCCCAGCCAGGATCGGAGGCGAACCTGCGTCTCTGCGAGCGTGCGGGACGCCGGCTCCGTGAGATCGGCGACGGTCCCTGCGGGGATTCTCCGCTGCGCTGCATCGACGACCGCGCGGGCGACATCCCCGACCCAGACCGTCTGCACCGGCGCATCCGCGAACACGCACAACTGGACCAGGGGCACGGCCGCCGAGGCGCGCAGGAGTGCGGTACCTCCATAGGCCTGGGAACCGAGCACGAGGGTCGGACGCAGGATCACCCAGTCCAGCCCCGACGCCATCACGGACGCGTCACCTCGGGCCTTCGACCGCAGGAATTCGGTCGGTGCGTCCGCCGAGACGCCCGCGGCCGAGATCTGCACCAGTCTGCACGAAGCACCGCCGAGCCCCGCGACCAGGGACGCCACCGCCGCCTCGTGGATCCCGCGAAGGCTGTCCCGGGCGCCGTCCTGCAGGGCTCCCGCAGCGTTCACCACCACGTCCGCGCCCGCGAGGAGGGGTGTCCAGGTTTCCGGGGACGTCGCCGCGAGATCGAGGAAGATCCAGTCCACGTCGGGAAGGGAGCGGCTCGCCGCAGCCTTCGAGCGACCGACGGCCGTGACCGAGAAGCCCGCAGCCTGGAGGGCTCGGCAGCACGCCGAACCGATGAGGCCGTAGGCGCCGAGCACGACCGCCTTCGGCATCCCACCCCCCGCCGCCGGGCGCGCGTCCACGTCTCAGCCGTCGGCCGGTACCACGGCCAGCAGCCGCACCACGCCCGAGGCCCGCAGCATGATCGCGTCCTCGTGATGCAGATGCCCCTCGACGAAGGCGGTGGACTTCGTCTGCCGCAGCACGCGCGCGCGGCCGCGCACGAGGGCGCCTTCCGGGGCGCTGGCGAGGAGGTCGGCGTCCACGTGCATGGTCATGCCGGTGCGCCCGGTGACGAGCTTGCTGGTCATGGCGACGACCTGATCCGCGAGGACGAGGAGCATGCCGCCGTGGATGGTGCCGTGGGTGTTGCAGTGCTCGGGGAGCACGCGCAGGGCGACGTCC
>JAZBPF010000255.1:0-31550 GCA_036351515.1 Pseudomonadales bacterium
CGAGCAGGGCGTGGATGCCGAGGCCGGTCGTGCCGGCCTGACCATCGATGAAGACCCGGTGCGACACGCGGTCATGCGTCTCCGGAAGCGGACAGGCGCGCGAGTATACAGGCCCGGTCGGCAGGAGGGCCAAGGGCCCCGGGGCCGCGGACCGGGCCCGGAGGCGCGCTCAGCGCAGGGGCCGGAAGGCGTCGCGCACGTCCTCGAGGAGCAGTTCGGGGACCTCGAGGGCGGCGAAGTGGCCACCGCGGGGGTGCTCGCGCCAGTGATGGACGGCGTACTGGCGCTCCACCCAGGCCCGGGGCGGCAGGTAGAGCTCGCCGGGGAAGATCCCCACCGCCGTCGGCACCTCGACGCGCTCCGGCACCGGCGGGTCCGGCGGATGCTTCCGGTGCGCGTGGTAGAGGCGCATGGACGAGGTGATGGTGCCCGTGAACCAGTAGAGGGAGACGTTGGTCAGGGCGTCGTCGAGGGAGATCGCCTCCGTGAGGTCCCCGTCGTGGTCGCTCCAGCCGTGGAACTTCTCGAGGATCCAGGCGGCGAGGCCCACCGGCGAGTCGTGCAGCCCGTAGCCGAGGGTCTGTGGGCGCGTGCCCTGGATCTCCTGGTAGCCGAGACCGTCGCGCATGGTGGCGTTGCGGGCCTCCAGGCGCCGGCGCTCGGCGTCGCTCACGCCCGCGAAGGGGTCGGCGACGTCCCGGGGGCGCCGGGCGAAGACCAGGTTCAGGTGCAGGCCCGCGCAGGCCGGGTCCAGTGCCCCGAGCCAGGTGGAGACGTGCGAGCCCCAGTCGCCCCCCTGGGCGAAG
Source organism: Pseudomonadales bacterium (assembly GCA_036351515.1). GTDB lineage: Bacteria > Pseudomonadota > Gammaproteobacteria > Pseudomonadales > Azotimanducaceae > JAZBPF01. The sequence continues at coordinate 807 of JAZBPF010000255.1, forward strand.
TAGCGCCCGTAGCCGAGGCCGGCCATGAGCCCGGCGAAGGTCTCGGCGACGCGGCGGCCGTTGAAGGCGTGGCTCGTCGGTGCCTGCGAGAAGCCGTAGCCGGGAATCGAGGGGCAGACGACGTGGAAGGCGTCCTCGGCGCGGCCCCCGTGGGCCACCGGGTCCGTCAGGGGGCCGATGAGGTGCCGGAACTCCACGAAGGAGCCGGGCCAGCCGTGCACGAGCAGCAGGGGCGCGGCGTCCGGTTCCGGCGAGCGCTGGTGCACGAAGTGCACCGACAGGCCGTCGATCTCCATCCGGAACTGGTCGAAGCCGTTCAGCTGCGCCTCCTGGGCGCGCCAGTCGAAGCCCTCGGCCCAGTAGCGGCAGGCCTCCCGCAGCCAGTCCCGGTCCGTGCCGTCGGCCCAGGCGCAGGGGATCGCGTCGGGCCAGCGCGCCCGGGTCAGGCGCTCGCGCAGGTCCGCGAGCTCCGCGTCGGGAACGGCGATCGTGAAGGGCTCGGGCTTCATGGACGTCCTCGGCCGGAGGCGGCGCCGCGGAGCAGGGCGCCGGTGCCGCGCCAGAGTAGCCACGCCAGCACGAGCGGGACCAGCAGCGTCTCCAGCAGGAAGACGACGACGAGGTCGACGATGCGTTCCGCCGCGAGATCGAGGCGGGCGCCGAGTTCGGCGAGGCGGGCGTCGAGGTCGAGGCGCTCGCGCTGGCTCTCGAGACTCCGCCGCAGGGACTCGATCCAGCCCGTGTCCGCCTCGGGCTCCGGCGGCGGCGCGGTCTCGATGCGGTCGAGCGCCTCGCGCGTCTCCTCCAGCACCGCCACGGCCGCCTCGCGGCGGGGCTCGAGCCAGCGCTCCGTGAAGGCGTGCGCGCCGAGGGCCGCCGCCGGGATGCACAGGCGCAGGAACAGGAGCAGCAGGAGTGCCCGGGGCAGCCAGGCGCCGGCGTCCAGGGCCGCGAGCCGCGGCCACCAGAGGCGCACGCCGGTGCCGAGGGCCGCGGCCAGCAACAGCCCCGCGAGCAGTCCCGCGTTGCTCGCGTCCAGGAGCACCGACTGCACGCCGAGGGCCGTGGTGGCGGCCAGCATGAGCCAGGAGAAGCGTTCGATCAGGTCGTTCAGGGGGTCGAGGAGCTCGCCGACGGTGAGGGTCACGCCGACCCCGGCCGGCTGCAGGGCGACCTCCGTGCCCTGGACCACGGACACGACGCCGTTCAGGCCCCGGGCCACGGCGAAGGTGGCGAGCGCCCGGGCCGCCATGGCGTCGATGCGGGCACCGCCGGCCTCGTGCAGGGGCGGCCAGAGCGCGAGGGTCGTCACGGCGAGGAGCAGGAGGGTCGCCAGCGCGCGGCGGAACCGGTCCTCGGGGCGCGCCGGGGGGGACTCCGGTGGGGCCAAGGCCTCAGCCCCGGAGCATGCGGAACAGTTCCTCGAGCTTCTCGGTGATCACCTCGCGGATGTCGCCGCGCTCGAGGGCCGAGCGGTGCTCGAGGCCCGCGAGGCGGATCCGGTGCAGATGGAGCACCGGCCACTGCTCCTCGAGCTCGCGCAGGTCGCCCTTCACGAGCACGGGCAGGAAGGGATCGTCCGGCGGGCGCTTCTTCATGATGGCGCGGACGCCGGGCTCGAAGGGCACCTGCCGCGGGCCCATGGTCCGGTCCTTGAGCAGGTTCGTGAGGAACAGCCCGTCCTGCTCGATGAGATCCCCCGGGATGATGTACAGGCCGGTCTCGAGCACCGCGTCCGGCGGGATGCCGAAGAAGGTCTCGTGGTAGGCCGTCGGGTCCGGGAGGATGACGAGCTTGCGGTTCTCCTCCTCCGGGTAGAAGAGGTCGTAGTTGGAGTAGAGCTGCTCCACGGCCCCCGAGTAGACGCAGAGCGTCTGCTGGAAGGTCTGCACGAACTCGGCGGCCCGGCGGTGATCGCCGAAGTCGTCGAGGCTCCACGCAAGATCCGGATTCTCCGCCAGCTCCATGGGGATGCGCCCAGTCTCGTCCATGCTGGATGGTAGCAGGCGCGGCGCGCCTCGCCGCGCGACGTGCGTCGCGCCTTCGGGGGCCCGGCCTCCTCAGGGGCCCGGCGGCTCGGGCAGCGCCTCCCGGAGCCAGGCGCCCAGGTCCCGGAGCTCCTGCGGGCAGATCTCGTGGCCCATGGGGTACTGGCGCCAGGTCACCGCGTAGCCGAGTTCCTCGAGCACGCCGCGCCCCGTGGCGGCGCGGGTCACCGGGATCATGGCGTCGCCGCCCCCGTGGGCCATGAAGACCGGGCCGCCGCCGTTGGCCAGCTCGCAGCGGCCCGCGGCCCGCGCGTGGTCGTGGAGGTAGGTCGAGAGGGCCACCACGCCGGCGAGGCGCCGGGGAAAGGCGAGGAAGGTCTCGAGCGCGATCACGCCGCCCTGGGAGAAACCGCCGACGACGATCCGCTCCGGGGGCACGCCGCGTTCGATCTCCTCCTCGAGGAGGCCCCGCGCGAAGGCGACCGAGTCCTCGAGGCCCGCGGCGCCGCCGCCGGCGGGGTCCATGTCGTACCAGGCGCGCACGCGCATGCCGCCGGCCAGCGCCACGGGGCGGATCGGCGCGTCGGGAAAGAGGAAGCGCCAGGGCCCGGCCGAGAGATGGTCCGCGAGCGGCGCCAGGTCGGCCCCGTCGGCGCCGAGGCCGTGGAGGAAGAGCAGGGAGGCCGTGGCCCGCTCGGGCCCGATCACGTGCATGGTCGTCTCCTGCCGGTCCGCGCCATCCATGGTCCGTCGCCTCTCCCGCCGGGGTGCCCGTGCGATAATGCCTGTCCGTTCGAAGAGGCGTCGATGGCCGAAACCCTTCCCGAGCGCGGCCGCAGCCGCGACCTGCGCAGCCTGAAGCCCGCCCTCCGCTTCCTCGCCCCCTACTGGCCGGCCGTGGTCGGGGCGAGCGTGGCGCTGGTGCTGACGGCCAGCGTGACCCTGTCCGTGGGCCAGGGCGTGCGCCTGCTCATCGACGAGGGCTTCGCCGACGGCTCGCCGGAGCTGCTCGTGCGCAGCATCGGCATCTTCGCCGTCATGGTGCTCGCGCTGGCCCTCGGCACCTTCGTGCGCTTCTACCTCGTCTCCTGGGTCGGCGAGCGCGTCTGCGCGGACCTGCGCAAGGCGGTCTTCGACCACGTGGTGACCCTCCATCCCGGCTTCTTCGAGGCGAACTTCGCCAGCGAGATCCAGTCGCGGATCACCACCGACACCTCGATCCTCCAGACCGTGGTGGGCTCGAGCGTCTCCATCGCCCTGCGCAACGTCCTCATGTTCGTCGGCGGCCTGGTGCTGCTCTTCGTCACCAACCCGCGCCTGTCGGGCTTCGTGGTGCTCTGCGCGCCGCTCGTGATCGTGCCGATCCTCCTCTTCGGGCGCCGGGTCCGGCGCCTGTCCCGGGACAGCCAGGACCGCATCGCCCACGTGGGCAGCTATCTCTCCGAGGCGCTCCGGCAGATCCGCACGGTGCAGGCCTACACGCACGAGGACGAGGACCGGCGGCGCTTCGCGCGGCACGTGGAGGACGCCTTCGACGTGGCCGTGCACCGGATCCGCGAGCGGGCCGTGCTCATCACGGTGGTCATGGTGCTCGTGCTCGCGGCCATCGCCGGCATGCTCTGGGTCGGCGGCCAGGACGTGCTCGCCGGGCGCACGAGCCCCGGGGACCTCGCCGCCTTCATCTTCTATGCGTTCCTCGTGGCCGGCTCCGTGGGTGCCATCAGCGAGGTGATCAGCGACCTGCAGCGCGCCGCCGGTGCCACGGAGCGGCTCCTCGAGCTCCTCGCCGCCCGGAGCGAGCTGCCCGTCCCGGAGCATCCGCAGCCGCTGCCCGAGCCCGTGCGCGGGGCGCTCGTGCTGGATCGGGTCACCTTCGCCTATCCCACGCGCCGGAGCACGCCGGCCCTCGACGAGGTCTCCCTCACCGTGGCACCCGGCGAGACCGTGGCCCTGGTCGGCCCCTCGGGCGCGGGCAAGTCGACGCTCTTCGACCTCCTGCTGCGCTTCAACGATCCGGAGCGGGGGGCGATCCGCCTCGACGGCATCGACCTGCGGGCCCTCGATCCCGCCGACCTGCGTCGTCGGGTCGCCCTCGTGCCCCAGGAGCCTGCCCTCTTCTCCGGCACCGTCGCCGAGAACATCCGCTACGGGCGTCCGGACGCGCCCGAGGCGGCGGTGCGGGCGGCCGCCGCGGCGGCCTACGCGGACCGCTTCGTGGAGGAGCTGCCCGAGGGCTACGCGACGGAACTCGGCGAGAGCGGCGTGCGCCTCTCCGGCGGCCAGCGCCAGCGCATCGCCATCGCCCGGGCCGTGCTCCGGGATCCGGCGGTGCTGCTGCTGGACGAGGCCACGAGCGCCCTCGACGCGGAGAGCGAGCACGCGGTGCAGCGCGCCCTCGAGGAGCTCTCCCGCGGCCGGACCACGCTGGTGATCGCGCACCGCCTCGCCACGGTCGTCGGGGCGGACCGGATCGTCGTCCTGGACCGGGGGCGCGTGCTCGCCGAGGGCACGCACGCGAGCCTCCTGCGCGAGAGTCCGCTCTACGCGCGCCTCGCCGAGCTCCAGTTCGGCTCCGGCGGGGACGCACCCCGGGCCCGCAGCGCCGGCGCCTGAGCCCCCCGCCGGCTCGCCTCCGACCGCCACGCGCTCAGGCGCTCCGGTCGTCCTCCCCGAAGAGCGGGAGCTGGTCCGCCGGTGCCCGGCGGCTGCGGAAGCCCACGCCCAGCCCGAGGAGACGCACGGGGCGCTCCCCCCGCGCCCAGGCGATCTCGAGGAGCCGTTCGAAGCCGGCGCGGGCCGGCCCCGCCGCCGGCTCCTCGGCGGTGGTGGTCGTGAAGTCGTCGAAGCGCACCTTCACGAAGCGGCGCGTGGGCGTCTCCTCCGTCCGGGCCCGTGCGAGCCGTTCCTCGAGCTTCGGCAGGAGTTCGCCGAGGGCCCGGGCGCAGCCGGCGAGCGTGGGGATGTCCTCCGCGTAGGTGCGTTCCACGGACACGGACTTGCGCTGGCCCCGGGGCTGCACCGGCCGGTCGTCGATGCCCCGGCAGAGCTCCCAGAGCCGCTGACCGAAGGCGCCGAAGCGCTCGGCGAGCACGAGCCGGTCGAGGGCGCGCAGGTCCTCGCAGCTGCGCACGCCGAGGCGCTCGAGCTTCTCCGCGGTCCGTGGCCCAACGCCGTGGAGCCGGGCCACGGGGAGGGCGCGGACGAAGTCGTCCACCTCCTCCGGGCGGATCACGAACTGTCCGTCGGGCTTGTTCCAGTCGCTCGCGACCTTGGCGAGGAACTTGTTCGGCGCGACGCCGGCGGAGACCGTGATGCCGAGCTCCCGGCGCACGGCGCCGCGGATCGCCTTCGCGATGAGCGTGCCGCTGCCGTGGAGGAGCTCCGTGCCGGTGACGTCGAGGTAGGCCTCGTCGAGGGACAGGGGCTCGATGACGTCCGTGAAGCGCCGGAAGATCCCGTGCACGGCCCGGGACACCTCCCGGTACTTCTCCATGTCCGGGCGCAGGAGGATCAGGTCCGGGCACAGGCGCAGGGCGCGCGCCGCGGGCTGCGCCGAGTGCACGCCGAAGCGCCGCGCCTCGTAGTTGCAGGTGGCGATCACGCCGCGCCCGTCCGGCGTGCCGCCCACGGCCACGGGGCGTCCGGCGAGCTCCGGGCGGTCGCGCACCTCCACGGCGGCGTAGAAGCAGTCGCAGTCGCAGTGCAGGACCTTGCGCGGCGGGGCGTCGCTCACGGCCGCGCCTCCCCGTGCAGCACCCCGACGGATCGACCCGGCCGCGCCGCCGAGAGGGGTCGTCGGGCCGCGTCCCCTCGCGTTGCGTGCCCCCGGCCCTCTGCTACCATGCGAGGCCCCTCGGGACAGGGGGCGCGCGATGGCGCGCACGGGTGCGACGCGCGAGCGTCGGAGCGGTCAGTAGCTTGGGGAGACGTCGTCAGTGGGCCCACTCGCCGGATACCGGATCATCGAACTCGCCGGGATCGGTCCCGGCCCCTTCTGCGGCATGATGCTCTCCGACATGGGCGCCGAGGTCATCCGCGTCGAGCGTCCCGCGCCGGGGGCGAAGGCGCCGAAGGACGTGCTCGTGCGCAACCGCCGCTCCATCGCCGTGGATCTGAAGAAGCCCGAGGGCGTGGAGGCGGTGCTGCGCCTGTGCGAGGGCGCGGACGCGCTCTTCGAGGGCTTCCGTCCGGGCGTCACCGAGCGCCTCGGCCTCGGCCCCGAGGACTGCATGGCCCGGAATCCGCGGCTGGTCTACGGCCGCATGACCGGCTGGGGCCAGGACGGGCCCATGGCCCAGGCCGCCGGCCACGACATCAACTACATCGGTCTCTCCGGCGCCCTGCACGCGATCGGTCGCGCCGGCGAGCGCCCGGTGCCGCCCCTGAATCTCGTCGGTGACTTCGGCGGCGGCGGCATGCTGCTCGCCTTCGGCCTCGTCTGTGGCCTCCTCGAGGCGCAGCGCTCCGGCCAGGGCCAGGTGGTGGACGCGGCCATGGTGGACGGCGCCGCCTCCCTCATGGCCATGTTCTTCTCCTTCGCCGCCCAGGGTGGCTTCACGGACCAGCGCGGCAGCAACCTCCTCGACGGCGGGGCGCACTTCTACGACACCTACGAGACGAAGGACGGGAAGTACGTCTGCCTCGGCTCCATCGAGCCGCAGTTCTACGCGCAGCTGATCGAGAAGGCGGGCCTCGATCCCGCCACCTTCGCGCCGCAGATGGACCGCGCGCGCTGGCCGGAGCTGAAGGAGAAGCTCGCGGAGGTGATGCGCACGAAGACCCGCGACGAGTGGTGCACCCTCATGGAGGGCACCGACGTCTGCTTCGCTCCGGTCCTCTCGATCTTCGAGGCGCCGGAGCATCCGCACAACCGGGCGCGGGGCACCTTCCTGGAGGTGGACGGCATCGCCCAGCCCGCTCCGGCGCCCCGCTTCAGCCGGACCGTGCCCGAGGTGCGCGGCGCGGCGCCGGCACCGGGGGCGGATTCCGAGGACGTGCTCCGCAGCTTCGGCTTCTCGGAGGCGGAGATCGACTCGCTCAGGGAGTCGGGGGCCGTCGTGGCGGGCTGAACCGCGCGGGGGACCCGGCCAGGAACACACACGCCAGCTGACGACACCATTCGAGGTGCAGACGATGAGCGTCGAACTCCTGGATACACCGAGGTTCCACGGATTCCGGGTCCGGCGGCAGATCGGCGGCCGGACCTATCAGGAATACTTCTCCCTCAAGGAGGGCGGCAAGCGCATCCGCGGCGCGCGCCGGGCCGAGATCAAGGCCCGGGCCGAGGCCCGGGACGCGGAGCTCGCGGCGGAGCAGCAGAAGGCCCGCGACAAGGCCGCCCGCGAGGTGCACGTCGACGAGCAGGGCCGCGTCCGCGGCATCCTGTTCCGCATGAAGACCGAGAAGAGCGGGACCCGCACGCCGGTGTTCCAGATCGGGATCATGTCCACCCTCGAGGGGCGGATCGTCAACACGACGGTCTCGATCACGCGCCACGGCCTCGACGCCGCCTGGGAGAAGGCGGTCGAGTTCTACGCGCGCCACAAGCGCATCGGCCGGCGCAGCAAGGCCTACCGGGAGCTGCTCGCCGCGAAGCCCTCGCAGCAGGACCTCGACCGCATGACGAAGCGGCCCTCCCGCCGCCGCGGCGGCTGAGCCCGTGGACTACCGGGCGGCCCGGGACGCGGCGCACGAGGATCCCGCCGCCTTCTGGCTCGAGCGGGCCGGCGCCCTCGCCTGGTCGCGGCCGCCGCAGCGCGCCTTCGCCGTCGACGAGGACGGCATCGCGCGCTGGTTCCCGGACGGGGAGCTCAACACCGCCGCCCTCTGTCTCGACGGGCACGTGGCCGCCGGCCACGGTGACCGTCTGGCCCTGATCCACGACTCGCCCGTCACGGGCACGATCTCGCGCCTGAGCTACGGCGAACTCACGGCGCGCGTCGCGCGCTTCGCCGGCGCCCTCCGCGAGCTCGGCGTCGGCCGCGGCGACCGGGTGGTCGTCTATCTCCCCATGGTCCCCGAGGCGATCGTCGCCATGCTCGCCTGCGCGCGCATCGGCGCCGTGCACTCGGTGGTCTTCGGCGGCTTCGCGCCGCGGGAGCTCGCCCTGCGCATCGACGACGCCCGGCCGAAGGTGCTCCTCACGGCCTCCTGCGGCATCGAGTTCGACCGGGTGATCCCCTACGTGCCCCTCGTGGAGGAAGCCCTGGCGCTCGCGGAACACCCGCCGGCGCACTGCGTGATCCTGGAGCGGCCCCAGGCCTCCGCCCGGCCCGCGCGGACCCCGGAGGGCTGGACGGCCCACGACTGGGCGACCCTCGAGGCGGCGGCGACCCCGGCCGATCCGGTGCCCGTGGCCGCGACGGACCCGCTCTACGTGCTCTACACCTCGGGCACCACGGGACGGCCGAAGGGCGTGGTGCGCGACCACGGCGGCCACGCCGTGGCCCTGCGCTGGTCCATGGAGGCGGTCTACGGCGTCGGCCCCGGGGACGTGTTCTGGGCGGCCTCGGACGTGGGCTGGGTCGTCGGGCACTCCTACATCTGCTACGCACCCCTGCTCATGGGCTGCACGACCGTGGTCTACGAGGGCAAGCCCGTGCGCACGCCCGACGCGGGCGCGTTCTGGCGCGTCGTGGCCGAGCACGGGGTGCGCGCCTTCTTCGCGGCCCCCACGGCCTTCCGGGCGATCCGCAAGGAGGATCCGCAGGCACGGCTGCTCGCGGAGCACGACGTGTCCTGCCTCGAGCGCCTCTACCTCGCCGGCGAGCGCGCCGACCCGCCGACCCTCGCCTGGCTCGAGGAGACGCTGCGCATCCCCGTGGTGGATCACTGGTGGCAGACGGAGACCGGGGCGCCGGTCTGCGCCGTGCCCCTCGGCCTCGGACCCATGGAGACGCGCCCCGGCTCCGCGGGCGTGCCCATGCCCGGCTACGACCTGCGCGTGCTCGACGACGACGGCGCCGAGCTGCCCGCCGGCGAGACCGGGCATCTGGTGCTGAAGCTGCCCCTGCCCCCGGGGACCCTGCCGACGATCTGGGGCGACCACGAGCGCTTCCGCGCGGGCTATCTCGAGCGGTTCCCGGGCTGCTACCACACGGGCGACGGCGGCCACGTGGACGCCGACGGCTACGTGCACGTCATGGGCCGGACCGACGACGTGATCAACGTGGCCGGTCACCGCCTGTCCACCGGCGAGATCGAGGAAGTCGTCGCCGGCCATCCCGCGGTCGCCGAGTGCGCCGTGATCGGGGTGGCGGACGAGGACCGCGGCGAGGTGCCGATCGGCCTCGTGCTGCTCCAGGATGGCGCCGGTGTCGACGCCGACGCCCTGGAGGCCGAGCTGGTCGCGCGCGTGCGGCGCGAGATCGGCGCCTTCGCCTGCTTCCGGCGTGCGGTGGTGGTCGACCGGCTGCCGAAGACCCGCTCCGGGAAGATCCTGCGCCGCCTGCTCCGGGGCCTGGCCGCCGGCGAGCCCGTGGCGGCGCCCTCCACCATCGACGATCCGGCCATCGTCGACGAGATCGCCGCACGCCTGCGCGACGCCGGCGTCGCCCCTTGAGGCCCCTCCTGCCGGCCTCTGTGCAGCCCGGACACAGCGTGTATAGTCGAAGGCAGACGGGGTCCGGGGCGCGGACCCGAGCACGAGAAGAGGCGCGCGCCGCCCGGGCCTCCGGGCATCCTGCAGCAGCGGGCAGGAGGGTGAGCACCGGCATGATCATCGTACAAGGCACGATCCCGATCCGGGCCGAGCAGCGTGACGAGGCCCTGCAGCTGGCCCGCTGGATGGAGCACGCCTCCCGGCGCGAGGACGGCTGCATCACCTATTCGTTCTTCGTGGGTCTTTCCGACCCGAACACCCTCATGCTCTTCCAGGAGTGGGAGAGCGCCGAGGCCCTGCAGGCCCACTTCGAGACCGACCACATGGAGCGCTTCCTGGAGGCGCTGCCGGAGGTGGTCGACGGGGAGATCCACACCCGTCGCTACGCGGTCGAGATCGAGGAGGAGCGCGAGGCCGGAGCGAGCACGGGCGCGACGGACGGCGCCACGGGCGAGCCGCCCATCATCCATTGAGCACGACCATGGGCACGTCCGAGGAGACGCACATCCGCGCCACGGAGAGTTCCGGCCGATCGCAGGATCCGGTCACGATCCGCCGCGGCGAAGCGGAGGACGCCTGGTCCGTCGCCTCGCGCATCGGCGAATTCGGGGGCGACGCGGACCGCTACGGGCGGGACGTGTACCTGCGTCGCCTCGCCGAGCCCGGAGCGCTCGTGCTCGTCGCGTCCGTCGGCGACGAGCTCGTGGGCTTCAAGGCCGGCTACGACCGCTACCGCGACGGCAGCTGGTACAGCTGGATGGGGGGCGTGGTGGCGCCCTGGCGCGGCCGCGGCATCGCCCAGCAGCTCCTCGAGGCGCAGGAGCACTGGGTGACGGAGCAGGGCTTCCGGATCCTCTACGTGAAGACCCGCAACCGCCACAAGCGCATGATCTCCTTCCTCGCCCACAACGACTACGACGTGGTGCGCGTGGAGGAGAAGTCCGCCCTCGCCGAGTCCCGCGTCCTCTTCTGCAAGCGTCTCCAGGCCCTGCCGGCCTCGGACCTGCGCCGACGCTGATTTGCCCCTGCGTCCCCCCGGGCCGGACTGGCCGTTCGCCCCGGCCCGGGTCCGTCCGTACTACGGATGGGTCGTCCTCGTCGTCTCGACGCTCGGGATCCTCGCCAGCATTCCCGGCCAGACCATGGGCGTGGCCGTCTTCACGGAGCCGCTCATGGCGGCCCTGGGGCTCGACCGCACCACGCTCTCGCTCGCCTATCTCGCGGGGACCGTCGGCTCCTCCCTGTTCCTGACCTCCGCCGGGCGCCTCTACGACCGCGTGGGCGGGCGCGTGCTCGTGGTGGGCGCGTCCCTGGGCCTCGGCGCGGTGCTCGCGTTCCTCGCGGTGCTGGACCGGATCCTGGCGCAGCTCGGGGCCGTCGGTGGCGCCGGTGCCTTCGTGCTCGTGCTGCTGGCCTATCTGGGCGTGCGCTTCTTCGGCCAGGGCGTGCTCACGAGCGCGTCCCGGAACCTGCTCCTCCCCTGGTTCGAGCGCCGGCGGGGATTCGTGGGCGGCATCCGCGGCGTGTTCGTGTCCCTCGGCTTCTCCCTCGCGCCGCCGGTGCTCGCCGGCCTCATCGCGCTCTTCGAGTGGCGCGGGGCACTGCTCGTGCTCGCGCTCGTCTGCGGCCCGGCCTTCGCGCTGCTCGCGCTCCTCTTCGCACGCGACGCGCCGGAACCCTGCGGTCTCCTGCCCGACGGGGAGCCGCCGGGCGAGGCATCGTCCCCTCCGGCGGCGGTGGACGGCTTCTCCCTGGAGGCGGCGCGGCGTCATCCGGGCTTCTGGCTCTACAGCCTGTCGCTCGCCATGCACGCCCTCTTCGGGACGGCGGTCACCTTCCACGTGGTGTCGATCTTCGTGGAGGCCGGACGGACGGCGAGCGAGGCGTTCGGCTACTTCCTGCCGGTGGCGGTCGTCTCCACCACGACCAACCTGATCGCGAGCGCCTGGTCGGACCGGGCGCCCCTCCGGCCCTTCCTGATCGCCATGCACCTGGCCTTCCTCGGGGCGATCGCGGGGCTCGTTTCCCTCGACTCCGAGGGCGGCTACTGGCTGCTCGTGGCGGGGCAGGGGCTGGGCGGCGGGCTCTGGGGGATGGTGTACAGCCCCGGTCACCAGTAGAGCCGCCGCTCAGCGCTTCTGGCGCACGTGCTGCCAAGGCGGGAGGAGTGTGGCGTAGCAGCGCTACGTGAGCGACGACCAACGCGGGCAGCGCGTGCGCCAGAAGCGCCCTACGGGAGCCCTCGTGCGGCTCTTCGGACGCGCCGCCCTCGGCGCCGTCTCCGGCCTGAACGCGTCCCTCATGGTGTTCTTCTCGGCGATCGGCCCGGCCTTCTTCGCGCTCGGGCTCGATCTCTCCGGCAGCTTCCGGATGCCCATGCTCCTGTGCGGGGCGGGCTTCCTCGTGCTCCTCGTCTTCGCAGGGCTGCTGCCGCGGACCCTCGCCGGCGAGGCGCGGCCCGCGGCCTGAGCGTGCTCAGCCGCCCGCCCGGGCCTGGTCGCGGACGCCGCGCTGGCGCGCGTAGTAGGCCGAGGACACGAACAGCGAGAGCGAGAAGAAGAGCACGGCGCTGCCCGCGAGCCTCGCTTCGGGGTCGACCATCATGAGCACGGCGGCGACGAAGTAGACCAGCGAGACGAAGGACAGCAGCGCGGCCGCCCGGGCGCTGCCGCGCAGCAGGCCCGGCAGGAAGGCGAGCACGGGCACGGTCTGCAGCGCGAGGAGCGCCACGTCCCCGGCGCTGCCGTCGCCGTCGCCGAAGAGCCGGCGGAGGCCGAAGACGGCGAACAGGCTGCCGATGGAGAGCAGGGCGACGAAGTGCCAGACGCGCTCGGAGGGCGTCGGTCGATCCGACGGTGCGTCGGGCAGGGGGCGGCGCGAGGCCATGGGGTCGTCTCCTCAGGCGCGGGCGAGGGCCAGGGCGGTGCGGGCGAGGCGCGCCCCGAGCTCCCGGCAGAGTTCCGCCTCGGCGTCGCGCAGGGGCGCATCGCCCATGCCCGAGACGTGGCTCGGTCCGTAGGGCGTCCCGCCTCCCTCGGTGCGCATGAGCACGCCGGACTCGTAGCTGAGTCCCGTGATGAGCATGCCGTGGTGGAGCAGGGGCAGCATCATGGACAGCAGGGTCGTCTCCTGGCCCCCGTGCAGGCTCGCCGTGGACGTGAACACGCCGGCGGGGCGCCCGGCGAGGACGCCGCGCATCCACAGCTCGCTGGTCCCGTCCAGGAAGTACTTCAGGGGCGCAGCCATGTTCCCGAAGCGGGTCGGGCTGCCGAGGGCGAGGCCGTCGCAGCGCTCGAGGTCCTCGAGGGTGCAGTAGAGCGCGCCGTCCTCGGGGATCGCCGGGGCCGCGACCTGCGTCTCCGGTGCCACCTTCGGAACCGTGCGCAGACAGGCCGTCGCCCCGGTGCCCTCGACGCCGCGGGCGACCTGCCGGGCCATGGCCGCCGTGGCGCCGTGGACGCTGTAGTAGAGAACCAGGATCTCGCTCATGCGTCGTGCTCCCGCATCGTTTCGATCAGTTCGAGGACGCGCTCCGGCGGGCGGCCGACGACGGCGCGGTCCCCGGCGAGGAACACGGGCCGCTGCAGCAGCTCCGGATGGGCCGCCAGGGCTGCGAGGAGCGTCTCGTCGTCGGCCTCCTCGAGACCGAGTTCCGCGAAGCGCGCCTCGCCGCGGCGCACGAGCGCATCCGCGGTCGTGCCCAGGCGCGCGAGCGCGGCCCGGAGCTCCGCGGCGTCCGGCGGGTCGTCCATGTAGACTCTCACGGTCGGCGCGGCGCCCGCCTCGCGCAGGAGTTCGAGGGCCCGGCGGCTCTTCGAGCAGCGCGGGTGGTGCCAGAGGACGCACTCCACGAAAGGGCTCCGCGTCGGTCTTCGGAGCGGGCGATTCTAGTGTGCCGGCGGGCCCGTTGCAGGTCCGCGGGGACGAGGACGCAGCCATGGCCAGCCAGCATCCGCAGGAAGTGCTCCGCCAGCGCGCCCATGCGCTCGCGGCCTTCGCGCGCTACGTGGCGCGGCGCTTCGTCGCGAACGGCGGAACGGAGACGGCCGCCGCGCTGACCTACACGACGCTCTTCGCCGTCGTGCCCTTCATGACCGTCACCTTCTCGCTCCTGTCGGCCGTGCCGGCCTTCGCGAACGTGCGCGAGGCGATCGAGGACTTCGTGTTCTCGATCTTCGTGCCCTCCGCGAGCCAGGTGGTCGTCGACCGGCTCCTGCAGTTCACGGAGCAGGCCCGCGGTCTGACGGCGATCGGCACGGCGTTTCTCGTGGTCACGGCGTTCATGATGCTCGTGAGCATGGAGAAGGCCTTCAACCGCATCTGGCGCGTGCGCGAGGCGCGCCGGGGCATGAGCCGCTTCCTGCTCTACTGGGGCGTGCTGACGCTCTCGCCGCTGCTCATCGGCCTCGGCTTCGCGGTCAGCTCCTATCTGTTCTCCCTGCCGCTGATCCAGGGCGTCGACACCTTCGGCATGCGCGAGAATCTGCTTCGCCTGCTGCCCTTCCTGTTCTCCACCGGCGCGTTCACGGTGCTCTATGCCGCGGTTCCGAACACGCGGGTGCGCGTCCGGCATGCGCTGCTCGGCGGGTTCGTGACCATGCTCGCCTTCGAGACCGCGAAGTACGGCTTCGCGTTCTTCATCAAGCGTTCCACGGTCGAGGTGGTCTACGGGACCTTCGCCGCCGTGCCCCTCTTCCTCGTGTGGATCTACCTCACCTGGAGCATCGTGCTCGTGGGCGCGGAGATCGTCGCGGGCCTGTCGGTGCGGCGCCACGATCTGGCCCGCGGGCGCCACGAGGTCTTCGTGACGGTGCTCGAGTTCCTGTTCCGCGTGCACCGGCAGCACCGGGCCGGCGGCGCCCTCCCCGAGGCGGTGGCCCGGCCCGTGCTCGAGGAGCTCGGCCCGGACCGGCTCCCGGACGTGCTCGCCGCCCTCGAGGCCGAGGACGTCGTGCGCCGGGACGCGGACGGGAACTGGCTCCCGGGCCGGGATTTCACGGTCCTGCGACTGCTCGACGTGCACCGTGCGCTCCCGGCCACGAGCCTCGACGCGGTGACGCCGGAAGCCGGTGCGCCGGCCTGGCACCGGGTCCTGGCGCAGCGGCTCGCCCGGCTCGACACCGTGCGCGAGGAGGCCCTCGGGCTCACGCTCGCCGAGCTGTTCGCTCCGACCGTCGACGCTCGCGGAGCACCGTCGGCCCCCACCCCCCTGTCCGAGGGAGGCTCCCTCGCCGAAGGAGACAAACGCCGTGCCTGATCGACTGCTGTCCGCCGTTCTGCTCTGCAGTGCCCTCGGCCTCGCCGCCTGCGGGGCGGGGGAGGGCGGAGGCGACGCCCCGGCGGCGAGCGAGGCCGCCGCGGCCGGGGCCGGGCCGACGCTCACCTTCCTCGACGGTACGAGTCGCTCCGTCGACTCCTACCGCGGCGGCTGGCTCGTCGTGAACTACTGGGCGGAGTGGTGCGCGCCCTGCCGGGAGGAGATCCCCGAGCTCAATGCGCTCGATGCGGCCCGGGACGACGTGGAGGTGATCGGCGTGAACTTCGACGCGCTCGCCCCGGCGGAGCTCGCGCCCCAGGCGGAGGCGCTCGGCATCGCCTTCCCGGTGGCCGTGGACGACCCCGGTGCCGTACTCGGGCTCACGCCGCCGGAGGTGCTGCCCAGCACCTATCTCTTCGATCCCGAGGGGAACCTCGTGGCCACGCTGGTCGGGCCGCAGGACGAGGAGAGCCTGCGCGCGGCCATCGACGGGGCCGGCGACGCCTGAGCGCTAGCCGTCGCAGGTCGCGAGCCGCGCCTGGTAGCAGGAGGCGACGAGCGCGCGCACCTCGCCGCGGGGGCGTGTGCGCCAGCGCGCGTTCCAGGCGCGGAAGACCCGCGTGGGGTAGGAGAGGTCGCGGCGACTGCCGTGATAGCGCGTGAGCGCCCGCACGATGTCGCCGTCCTCGCGCTCGAGGTAGTGGGCGAGGATGGTCATGCCGTAGCGCACGTTCGTGACCGGATCCGTGAGGTTGTCCTCGTCCCGGCCGAGCTCCCCCTTCCAGAAGGGCATCACCTGCATCAGGCCCTGGGCGCCGACCCGGCTCACGGCGAAGCGGTCGAAGCTGCTCTCCACCTCGATGAGCGCGAGGGCGAGTTCCGGGTCGAGGTCGTGGCGGCGCGCCTCGCGCCAGACGAGGGCGAACACCTCCAGGCGCCGCTCCGGGTCCGGCAGGAAGCGGGCGAGCTTCGGGTCGAGGGCGGCGTGCCAGACCTCCGCGTCGAAGCGGTCGAGGCCGTCGTCCCCGGCCGTGAGCACCGCCGCGAGCTCCATCCGCAGCGCCTGGCGTTCGGCTTCGTCCAGCTCCGCCGGGACGTCCGCCCGCGCGGCGTTCGCGAGCACGAGGGCGGCGAGGGCGAGCGCGCAGCGCAGCGCGGTTCGCAGGCGGCGGCGCGCCTCAGGCACCGAGCTTCCCGCGGAGCAGGTCGACGATCTCGTCGAGGGGGACGGATACCGCTTCCGCGTCGGTCCGGCCGCGGTACTCCACGGCCCCGGCCTCGAGGCTCTTCTCGCCGACGACGACCCGGTGCGGAATGCCGAGGAGTTCCATGTCGGCGAACTTCACCCCCGGGCGTTCGTCCCGGTCGTCGAGGAGCGGGTCCAGGCCGGCCTCCCGCAGCCGCTCGTAGAGCGCGTCCGCGGCCTCGCGCACGCGCTCGCTCCGGTGGGCGTTGAGGGGCACGACGGCGACCGGAAAGGGCGCCATGGCCTCGGGCCAGACGATCCCGGCCGCGTCGTGGCACTGCTCGATGGCCGCCGCGACGATGCGGGTGACGCCGATGCCGTAGCAGCCCATGGCGAGCGTGCGGCTCTCGCCGGCCTCGTCCTGCACGCGGGCGTTCAGGGCCGCGGAGTACTTCTCGCCGAGCTGGAAGATGTGGCCCACCTCGATGCCCCGGCGCAGGCGCAGGGTCCCTTCGCCGTCCGGACTCGGATCGCCGTCGACGACGTTGCGCAGGTCCACGACCCGGCCGTCCTCGAGGGGCAGGTCCCGTTCCCAGTTCACGCCGCGCAGATGGACGCCGTCCTCGTTCGCCCCGCACACGAAGTCGGCGGCCGTGGCCGCGCTGCGGTCCACGAGCACGGGGATCGCGAGGCCCCGGGGGCCGACGGAGCCGGGGCCGGCGCCGGTGGCCGCGCGCACGGCGCCCTCGTCCGCGAGCCGCAGCGGCGCCGCGACGCCGGGAAGCTTCTCCGCCTTCAGGGCGTTCAGTTCGTGATCGCCGCGGAGCACGAGCGCCACGGGACCCTCCTCGCCCTCGACGACGAGCGTCTTCAGGATCCGCGCCGGCGCGACGTCGAGCTGACGGGCCACGTCGTCGATGGTGCGGGCACCGGGCGTCGCGACGCGCTCGAGCGCCTCCGCGGCCGCCGGACGCTGCGCCGGGACCGCGAGGGCCTCGGCGAGCTCGACGTTGGCGGCGTAGGCGCTCGCGTCGGAGAAGGCGATCACGTCCTCGCCGGCCTCGGCGAGCACGTGGAACTCGTGCGAGGTGGCGCCGCCGATGTTCCCCGTGTCGGCGAGCACGGCGCGGAAGTCGAGGCCCAGGCGCCGGAAGATGCGGGAATAGCAGTCGTGCATCTCCCGGTAGGTCGCATCGAGGCTCGCCGCGTCGAGGTGGAAGGAATAGGCGTCCTTCATCACGAACTCGCGGGCCCGCATGACCCCGAAGCGCGGCCGGATCTCGTCCCGGAACTTGGTCTGGATCTGGTAGAGGTTCAGGGGCAGCTGCTTGTAGCTGCGCACCTCCCGGCGCACGAGGTCCGTGACCACCTCCTCGTGCGTCGGTCCGAGGCAGAAGGGCCGCTCGTGTCGGTCCACGAAGCGCAGGAGCTCGCGTCCGTACTGGTCCCAGCGTCCGCTCTCCTCCCAGAGCTCCGCCGGCTGCACGGCGGGCATGAGGATCTCCCGGGCACCGGAGCGCTCGAGCTCCTCGCGCACGATCGCCTCCACGCGCCGCACCACCCGCAGACCGAGCGGCAGCCAGGTGTAGATGCCCGCGGCGACGCGGCGGATCAGCCCCGCCCGGAGCATGAGCCGGTGCGAGGCGATCTCGGCGTCCGCCGGATCCTCCTTGGCGGTGGCGAGGAGCAGCGTGGTCGTTCTCATGGGCGATTCCGGACCGGGGGACCTGCGTCCCGTGACGGGAGCGTCCCGCTCCAGTATGGACGCGGACGCGCGGAAGCGCGCGATTCTACGTGGGCGGTGCGGGATCGATGAAGCGGGGCGGGGGAGGGAGGCGGCGGGACGGAAGCCCCGACGCGGGCTGCGGCCGGCCGAAGAGGCGGCGCCCGGTGCGCGCGGCACCGGGCGCCGCGACGATCACTGCGCCATGTCCTTGAGCTTCTTCAGGGGCGTGACGCGGACCCGGACGGAGGCCGGCTTCGCCGGAACGTCCATGGTCTCGCCGGGCTTGAAGGGGTTCGGGACCCCCTTGCGGGCCTTCTGCGCCGGCTTCTTGACGGTCTTGATCTTGAACAGGCCCGGGAGCGAGAACTCGCCGATGCCGCGCTTCTTCACGTGCCGCTCGATCACGCTCTCGAGCTCGTCCATCACCGCGACCACGTCCTTGCGGGCGAGGCCGGTGTTGCCGGCGATCTCGTTGAGGATCGCGGACTTCGACATCTTCTCGGTGATGACCGTGGTCTTCTTCGCCGGCGCCTTGGGTGCGGCCTTGGCCGCAGCCTTCTTCGGCGCCGCCTTCTTGGCGGCCGGCTTCTTGGCCGCCGGCTTCTTCGCGGCGGGTTTGCGCTTCGTCTTGGTCGCAGCCATGCATCCGTCCCTTGTGCTGATGGGTGCCCGTCCGGCAGGGCTCCGCCGACGGTCTCGGACAGCCCGCCTCCCCTCACCCCGGAAAGGCCGTGCTGCCGGGGCGTTTATAGCCCACGCATCCTCGACGCATCAAGGATTTGCGAGCCCTCGCCCCTGAAAAAACAGGGTTTTCGTGCCTTCGGAGGCCTCCGGACGCCCGAAGGGCCCCGTTCCGCCCCGCTTTCGCGCCCTTGAAACCGCCCCGGCATGGCCCGATCCTTCGCGCGCCGGGACGACTCCGACCCTCTCCCCGCCGCGTCCCGGTCCGCGGTGCGGGCCCGGAGACCACGACGATGCCGATCTACGAATACCAGTGCGGGAGCTGTTCGGAGACCTTCGAGGCGATCCAGAAGTTCAGCGACGCGCCGCTCGACACCTGCCGCAAGTGCGGCGCGAGCGGGAACGTGCGCAAGCTGCTCTCGGCGCCCGCCTTCCGCCTCAAGGGCAGCGGCTGGTACGAGACCGACTTCAAGAAGGGCGACAAGCGCAACGTCGCGCGCGGCGATTCCGACTCCGGGTCGGGGTCGAGCGCCGGATCCTCGTCCTCCGGTTCGGACGGGGCGAAGAAGAGCGACGGGGGGTCCGCTTCCGGTGGCGGCGACGGCAAGGCGAAGGGCGGCTCCGGGTCCGCCTCCGCCGCCTGACGCAGGCCGGCCCGGGCCCCTGCGCGCACGCGCTCGGGCCCGCTCGAGGGCTGTGATAGCATCGCCGCCGCGTCGCGGGCGGCGCTTCCTCGCAGGTCCGCCCGGTTTCCGTCTGCCCGCCCATTCCAGCCACGGCACCGGTCCCTCCGGCGCCCGTCCGGATCGATCAGCTCATGCGTACGCACTACTGCGGTCATCTCGATGCCTCCCACGTCGACGCCGAGGTCGCGCTCTGCGGCTGGGTGCAGCGGCGCCGTGACCACGGAGGCGTGATCTTCCTCGACGTGCGGGACCGCACGGGCATCGTCCAGGTGGTCTTCGACCCGGACACGGAGGAGAGCTTCGCCCTCGCGGATCGCGTGCGCAGCGAGTACGTGCTGCGCATCGAGGGCCGGGTGCGCCGGCGTCCGGAGGGCACGATCAATCCGGAGATGCCCACGGGCGAGATCGAGGTGCTCGGCCGCGAGCTGGAGATCCTCAACGCCGCGGCCACGCCGCCCTTCCAGCTCGACGAGTACTCGGACGCCGGCGAGGACGTGCGCCTGCGTCACCGCTACCTCGACCTGCGCCGCCCGGAGATGCAGCAGCGCCTCGCGCTCCGTGCCCGGGTGACGAGCGCCGTGCGGCGCGAGCTCGAGGCCGCGGGCTGCATCGACGTGGAGACGCCGGTGCTCACCCGGGCGACCCCGGAGGGTGCCCGGGACTACCTGGTGCCGAGCCGGACCCATCCCGGCGCCTTCTTCGCGCTCCCCCAGTCCCCGCAGCTCTTCAAGCAGCTGCTCATGGTCGCGGGCGTGGACCGCTACTACCAGATCGCCAAGTGCTTCCGGGACGAGGACCTGCGCGCGGACCGGCAGCCCGAGTTCACGCAGGTGGACGTGGAGCTCTCCTTCGCCGACGAGGAGACGGTGATGGGGCTCACGGAGTCCATGCTCCGGCGGATCTTCGCCGAGGTGCTGTCCGTGGAGCTGCCCGAATTCCCGCGCATGAGCTGGCACGAGGCCATGCGCCGCTACGGCTCCGACAAGCCCGACCTGCGCAATCCCCTCGAGCTCGTGGACGTCGCCGACCTCATGGCCGACGTGGAGTTCAAGGTGTTCGCGGGCCCTGCGAAGGACCCCGGCGGCCGCGTCGCGGCGCTGCGGGCGCCGGGTGCCGGCGCCCTCTCGCGGAAGGTCATCGACGACTACACGAAGTTCGTGGGCATCTACGGGGCCCGGGGTCTCGCCTACATCAAGGTGAACGACCGCGCAGCCGGCACCGAGGGCCTGCAGTCGCCGATCCTGAAGTTCCTGCCGGAGGCGACCGTGGAGGCCGTCCTCGAGCGCACGGGCGCGGTGGACGGCGACATCGTCTTCTTCGGGGCGGACCGCTTCGAGGTGGTCTGCGAGTCCCTCGGCGCCCTGCGCGACAAGGTCGCCCGGGACCTCGGCCTCGTGCGCGAGGGCTGGGCGCCCTGCTGGGTCGTCGAGTTCCCCATGTTCGAGGCGGAGAAGGACGGCTCGCTCTCGCCGCTGCACCATCCCTTCACGGCGCCCTCGTGCTCGCCCGAGGCGCTCCGCGCGGAGCCCGCGGCGGCCCTGTCCCGCGCCTACGACGTGGTGCTCAACGGCTACGAGCTCGGCGGAGGCAGCATCCGGATCCATCGAGAGGAGATGCAGCGCGCGGTCTTCGACGTGCTCGGCCTCGGCCAGGAGGCGGAGGTGAAGTTCGGCTTCCTCCTCGACGCGCTGAAGTACGGCTGCCCGCCCCACGGCGGCATCGCCCTCGGCCTCGACCGCCTCGTCATGCTCATGGCCGGCGCCTCGGCGATCCGTGACGTGATCGCCTTCCCGAAGACGCAGACCGCGGCCTGCCTCATGACCTCGGCGCCGAGCCCCGTGGACGACGGGCAGCTGCGCGAGCTGTCGATCCGCCTGCGCGCGGAGCCCCGCGCCGGCGCCGAGGGCGGCGAGCCCGGTTCCTGAACGGTCCGTCCCCCCGCCCGGGGGGACGATTCCCGCAGATCCCCGAGCCACTCCCGCGAGGAGGGAGAGAAGGTCGATGGCCGGTCACAGCAAGTGGGCGAACATCAAGCACAAGAAGGCCGCGCAGGACGCCAGGCGCGGCAAGCTCTGGACCAAGCTGATCCGCGAGGTCACGGTCGCGGCCCGCGTCGGCGGCGTGCCGGATCCTGCCGACAATCCGCGGCTGCGCGCCGCCGTGGACAAGGCCATGGCGGCGAACATGCCCAAGGACACGATCGAGCGGGCGATCCAGCGCGGCGCCGGCGGCGGCGAGGGCGACCAGGTCGAGGAGCTCACCTACGAGGGCTACGGCCCCGGCGGCGTCGCCATCCTGATCGAGGCCATGACGGACAACCGCAATCGCACGGTCGCCGAGGTGCGCCACGCCTTCAGCAAGCACGGCGGCAACCTCGGCACGGACGGCTCCGTCGCCTATCTCTTCAGCAAGCGCGGCACGCTCAGCTTCGCGCCGGGGGCGGACGAGGAGGCGATCCTCGAGGCCGCCCTCGAGGCGGGGGCCGACGACGTGGCGACCCACGACGACGGCTCCATCGAGGTGGTGACCACGCCGGAGGCCTTCGGGGCCGTGAAGGACGCGCTCGCGGCGCGCGGTCTCGAGCCGGACGAGGCGGAGGTGGCCATGGTCCCGGCGAGCTGGAGCGAGCTCGATCCCGAGACCTCGACCACGGTCATGAAGCTCGTGGACATGCTCGAGGACCTCGACGACGTGCAGAACGTCTACACGAACGCGAGCTACGACGAGGCGGCCTACGCCTGAGCGCCCGAACGCCAGCGCCCGGACGCGACCGGGTACACTGCCCTCCATGCGTCGCGTCCCGGATGCCCGCCCTTGACCCTCGTCCTCGGCATCGACCCCGGTTCCCGGGTCACCGGCTACGGCCTCGTGGCCGGCGAGGGCAATCGTCACCGCTACGTCGCGAGCGGCTGCGTGCGCACGGGCAACGGCCCGCTCCCGGAGCGCCTCGGGCGCATCCAGGCGGGGCTCGCGGACGTGATCCGCAGCCACGGCCCGGCGGAGGCCGCGGTGGAGCAGGTGTTCGTGCACCGCAGCGCCGAGTCCGCGCTCAAGCTCGGCCAGGCGCGGGGCGCGGCGGTGCTCACGGCGGTCATGGCGGGGCTGCCGGTCTCGGAGTACGCGGCGCCGCAGGTGAAGCAGGCGCTCACGGGGACCGGCGGCGCGCGCAAGGAGCAGGTGGCGCACATGGTCCGCGTGCTCCTCGGCCTGCGCGGCGAGCTGCAGGCGGACGCCGCCGACGCCCTCGCCCTCGCCATCTGCCATCTCCACGCGCGCAGCGGGCTCGCGCGGCTCTCCGGCGCCCGGGGCTTCCGCCGCAGCCGGCTCCAGGGCTGAACGGCTGAACGGGAGCGCACCATGATCGGTCGCCTGAAGGGGGTCGTCCTCGAGCGTCGGCCGCCGCACCTGCTCCTCGACGTGGGCGGGGTCGGCTACGAGCTGGAGGCGCCCCTCTCCGTGTTCTTCGACCTGCCCGCCGACGGCGAGGCCGTGGAACTGCACACCCATCTCGTGGTCCGGGAGGATGCGCACCTGCTCTTCGGCTTCCGCCAGCGGGCGGAGCGCGACCTGTTCCGTACCCTGATCCGGGTGAGCGGCGTGGGCCCGAAGCTCGCCCTGACGCTCCTCTCGGGCATCGAGGCACCGCGCTTCGTGCGCTGCGTGCAGGAGGGCGACGTGGCGACGCTGACGCGCCTGCCCGGCGTGGGCAAGAAGACCGCGGAGCGGCTCGTGGTGGAGATGCGCGACCGCATCGCCACCGCCTTCGCCGACGCCTTCCCGGCCGAGCCCGGCGCGGAGCCCGCGCCGTCCCACCCGGGCGCCGAGGGCGTCGCGCGCATCGCGGAGGAGGCGGAGGGCGCGCTGGTCGCCCTCGGCTACCGGCCCGCGGAGGCGGCCCGCATGGTCGGCGCGGTGCTGGAGGACGGCCTCTCCACGGAGGAGGTGCTGCGCCGCGCGCTCCGCGGCGTGGTCGCGCCGTGACCGGTATGATCGTCGCCGTTCGCCGCTGCACGCGCCCGGAAGCGGGCGTCCGGGAGCGCCATGCTCGAGCATGACCGCATCGTCACGGCGGACGCCGGCCGCGAGGACCTCGCCCTCGACCGCGCCCTGCGTCCCGCCCGCCTCGCCGACTACGTCGGCCAGCCGGCCGTGCGTGAACAGATGGAGATCTTCATCGCGGCGGCGCGCCGCCGCGACGAGCCCCTCGACCACACGCTCGTGTTCGGTCCGCCGGGCCTCGGCAAGACCACGCTCGCGAACATCATCGCCCACGAGATGGGCGTGGCCATCAAGTCCACCTCCGGGCCCGTGCTCGAGAAGGCCGGCGACCTCGCGGCGCTGCTCACGAACCTCGAGGCCGGGGACGTGCTCTTCGTGGACGAGATCCACCGCCTCTCGCCGGTGGTGGAGGAGATCCTCTATCCGGCCATGGAGGACTACCAGCTCGACATCATGATCGGCGAGGGGCCGGCCGCGCGCTCCATCAAGCTCGACCTGCCGCGCTTCACGCTCGTGGGCGCGACGACCCGCGCGGGCCTGCTCACCTCGCCCCTGCGCGACCGCTTCGGCATCGTGCAGCGCCTCGAGTTCTACGCCGTCCCCGACCTCACGCACATCGTGCTGCGCTCCGGCGAGAAGCTCGGCGTTCCCGTGGACCGGGAGGGCGCCGGCGAGATCGCGCGGCGCTCCCGGGGCACCCCGCGGATCGCCAACCGTCTGCTGCGCCGGGTGCGGGACTTCGCCGAGGTGCGGGGCGAGGGCCGCGTGGACCGCGCCATCGCCGACGCCGCCCTGAACCTGCTGAAGGTGGACGAGCACGGCTTCGACACCATGGACCGCCGCGTGCTCCTCGCGCTCATCGACAAGTTCGACGGCGGCCCGGTGGGCATCGACAGCCTCGCCGCCGCCATCAGCGAGGAGAAGGACACGATCGAGGACGTGATCGAGCCCTACCTGATCCAGCAGGGCTTCGTCATGCGCACGCCCCGGGGCCGGGTCGCGACGCGCAACGCCTATCTCCACTTCGGCCTGGCGCCCCCGCGGACGGTGGCCCAGGGCGAGATCGATCTCGACGCCCCGGACGCCTGACCGCGCCGCGGGCCCCAGCTCCGCGCCCCGCAGCGGCGGGGCGCGCCGTTCCGGGAGCCATCATGAACGACAGCCTGTCCGTCTGGACCCTGATCAGCGAGGCCACGCTCCTCGTGCAGGGCGTGATGCTCGTGCTCGTGCTCGCCTCGCTCGTGTCCTGGGTGATGATCTTCCAGCGCATGGTGCTGATCCGGGCGGCGCGCGCCGAGTTCGACGCCTTCGAGGACGCCTTCTGGTCCGGGACGGACCTGCGGGAGATCTACCGGGAGGTCGCCGAGCGCGGCGTGGCTCCGGGCGCCGAGCGGATCTTCGCGTCGGGATTCCGCGAGTTCACGCGCCTCTCGGACGCCCGGGCGGACGATCCCGACATGGTCATGCAGGGCGTGCAGCGCGCCATGCGCGTGGCCCTCACGCGCGAGGAGGAGCGCCTGGCGCGGGGCCTGCCGTTCCTCGCCACGGTCGGCTCCACGAGCCCCTACGTCGGCCTCTTCGGCACGGTCTGGGGGATCATGAACTCCTTCCGGCAGCTGGCGACCGTGAACCAGGCTTCCCTCGCGACGGTCGCGCCGGGCATCTCCGAGGCGCTCATCGCCACCGCCATGGGCCTCTTCGCCGCCATCCCCGCGGTCATCGCCTACAACCGCTTCTCGTCCTCCGTGGACGCGCTCATGAGCCGCTACGACACCTTCGCCGACGAGTTCGCGAGCGTGCTCTACCGCTCGCTCCTCGCCGGGCGGCCGGCCGCGGCCCCGTCGCCTGCCCAGGCGGCCGCGAAGGCCGGCGCGGGCGCCGTACGGCCCCCGGCGTCCGCCGGGGCCGCGGGCGCCGGGAAGGCCGCGACGCCCCAGCCCGGCGCGCGGCCGGCCCCCGCGGCCCGGCCGCCCGGGGAGGCGCGGAGCGGCGGCGCCACGACGCCGCGCACGCCGGGCGGACGCGGCGAGCCACCCGCCCGCGGCGGCAAGTGAGGGAGGGCCGCCGTCATGCGTAGCGCCCGCACGGGACGCCGGCCCATGAGCGAGATCAACGTCGTGCCCTACATCGACGTGATGCTCGTGCTGCTGGTGATCTTCATGGCCACCGCACCGCTGCTCCTCCAGGGGGTGGAGGTGGCGCTGCCGGCGGCGGACAACCCGCCGCTGGACAAGGCGGACGAGGAGGACCCGCTGGTCATCTCCGTGCGCGCCGACGGCTCGATCTGGCTGAACCTCGGCCTCGGTGCCGGGGAGGAGGACGCGAGCCGCGTGTCCCTCGGCAACCTCGCGGACCAGGCCGGGAAGATCCTGCGCACGCGCCCGGACGTACCGGTCTTCGTGCGCGGCGACACGGCGATCGCCTACGGCCGGGTGATCGAGGTCATGAGCGTGCTCCAGCAGGCCGGCGCCCGCGGCGTCGGCCTCATCACCGAGCCCGTGGACCTGGAAGGGCGCGAATGAGCGAGACCGTGCACCTGCCGGCGGAACCCGGGCGCTTCGCCCGCATCGGCGTGCCCCTGCTCGCCGCCGTCGCCGTGCACCTGCTCGCGGCCCTCGCCCTCACCCAGGGCTGGCAGGGCGAGCGCGCGCCCCGGGACCCGCAGCGCTTCGAGGCCGTGCAGGCGCGCCTGATCACCCTCGAGGCGCAGGCCCCGGAGCCGGCGCCGGCGCCGAAGGCGCCGCCGAAGCGCCAGCCGCCGCCGGAGAAGAAGGCCGACAACCCGCCGCAGAAGGCCCTCCCCACGGAGCCGGAGCCCGCGCGCCCGGAGCGCGAGCCCGCGAAGCAGAACGCGCCGCCGGCGAAGGCGGAGCCCGTGGAGCCCGAACGCGAGGCGGTGGACGACCCCGCCCCCGCGGATGCCTGGCGCGAGGCGCTCGGCGAGCGCTTCGAGTCGGCGCTCGAGCAGGAAGCGGCGGAACTGGCCGCGTCCCGCGCCGAGCAGGTGACGGCGAGCTACGTGGGCGATATCGTCGCGCGCATCGAGCGCAACTGGTCCCGGCCGCCGAGCGCCCGCAACGACATGGAGGCCGAGCTGCTCATCGCCCTCGTGCCGACGGGCGAGGTGGTGAACGTCACCGTGGTCCGCTCCAGCGGCAACGCCGCCTTCGACCGCTCCGCCGAGGTCGCCGTCCGCCAGGCGGCCCCGTTCCGGGTCCCGGACGACCCGGCGCTCTTCGAGCGCAACTTCCGCGCCCTGCGCATCCTGTTCAAGCCCGAGGATCTGAGGAACTGATGACCGCTTCCCCGTTCCCGTCGCCCCGCCGCGGCGTCGTCGCCTGCCTCCTCGCCGTCCTGCTCGCGGGGATCGCCGCCGGCGCGCGGGCGGAACTCGCCATCGAGATCACCCAGGGTGTCGACGATCCCGTGCCCATGGCCGTCGTGCCCTTCGGCTGGCGCGAGACGGCCTCGCCGCCGGAGGACGTGGGCGCGATCGTGCGC
This sequence comes from Pseudomonadales bacterium, assembly GCA_036351515.1. GTDB lineage: Bacteria > Pseudomonadota > Gammaproteobacteria > Pseudomonadales > Azotimanducaceae > JAZBPF01. Next base: position 27,431 of record JAZBPF010000255.1, read on the forward strand.
TTCGATCTCGCGCGCAGCGGCCAGTTCGCCATGACCGCGCCGCAGGACATGCTGAGCCTGCCCTCGCGGGAGCAGGACCTGTTCTACCGCGACTGGCGCGTGCAGGGCGTCTCCTACGTGCTCATCGGCAGCGTCGAGCGCGCGGCCCAGGGCTTCGCCGTCACCTGGGGGCTCTACGACGTCCTCGACGAGCGCCGCATCCTCGGCGAGCGGGTCACGGCCTCCGCCGAGAGCCTGCGCGACGTCGCCCACCGCATCTCGGACCGGGTCTACGAGCAGCTCACGGGCATCCCCGGTGCCTTCTCCACGCGCATCCTCTACGTGGTGGCCCAGAACGTCGCCACCGAGGACGAGGTCTTCCGCCTGGAGATGGCCGACTCCGACGGCGCCCGCGCGCGGACCCTGCTGCGGTCCCGGGAGCCGATCCTCTCCGCGGCCTGGTCCCCGGACGGCCGGCGCGTGGTCTACGTCTCCTTCGAGTCCGGCAAGCCGGCGATCTACCTCCAGGAGATCGCCACCGGGCGGCGCGAGAAGCTGACGGACTTCCAGGGCCTGAACGGTGCGCCCGCCTTCTCGCCCGACGGGCGCTCCCTCGCCGTCGTGCTGTCCGTGGGCGGAAACCCGGACATCTACCTGCTCGATCTGGAGACCCGGCGCCTGCGCCAGCTCACGCGCCACTTCGGGATCGACACGGAGCCGAGCTTCTCGCCGGACGGGCGGCACGTGGTCTTCACCTCCAACCGGGGAGGCCAGCCGCAGATCTACCGCGTGGGCGTGAACGACGGCGTCATCGAGCGGCTCACCTTCGAGGGGGACTACAACGCCCGGGCGCGCATGCTCGCGGACGGCCGGGGGCTCGTGTTCGTGCACCGGCGGCGCGGGGTCTTCCACATCGCCTACATGGACCTCGAGCGCGGCGACGTCTCCGTGCTCACGGAGACCAGCCTCGACGAGTCGCCGAGCGTCGCTCCGAACGGATCCATGGTCATCTATGCGACCCGCTCGAGCGGCCGCGGTATACTGGCCGTCGTCTCCATGGACGGCCGCGTCAAGTACCGTCTGCCGTCCACCCAGGGAGACGTGAGGGAGCCGTCCTGGTCGCCGTACCTGCAGTAGGGCCTCCGCCGCGGAGCGGATGGCTACCCGTGTGGCCCGTGCACGGGCGCGGGCGAATGGATTCCGCCTCCCCTATCCTCACCATGTGCAGCACGGACAACAGGAGTCCGAAATGAACGCAAGTCTCATGCGTGGTCTGGCCGCCGGTGTGCTCTCGCTCTTCGTCCTCGCCGGCTGTCAGAGTGCCGGGGAGCCGGAGCCGACGACCATGCCCGACGATTCCATGGGCGGTGCCACGGCGGAGCCCGCGCCGCCCCCGCCCATGGTCGAGACCGAACCGATGGCGGAGACCGACGCCGCCGGCTACCCGCTCGACGCGAGCGGCGAGCCCATCGGCTACGTCTTCTACTTCGAGTTCGACCGCACGGAACTCAAGCCGCGTGCCCGCTCGCTGCTCGCCGAGCACGCCGACTACCTCCGTTCGCACCCGGAAGTCAGCATCGTCGTCCAGGGCCACACGGACGAGCGCGGCACCCGCGAGTACAACCTCGCCCTCGGCGAGCGTCGTGCGGCGGCGGTCCGCGACTACCTCCAGTCTCTCGGCGTCTCCGCGAGCCAGCTCTCGATCGTGAGCTACGGCGAGGAGCGCCCTGTCGACCCGCGTTCCACGGAAGCGGCCTGGGCCCAGAACCGTCGTGCCGAACTGGTCTACTGATCGAGGCGGGCGACGGACCGCGACGGTCCTCGCCCTCCTGCTGTGCACCGGCGCCGCCTCGGCGGCGCCGGCGCCCGTCTACGAGGCGAGGCCCGTGGGCGAGGGCGCGCCGCTCATGGCGCCCCCCGGCAGCGCGCCCCGCGCCGCCGCCTCGCCGGCCCCCGCGGACGACGTCCCCTACACGCCCCCGGTCTTCGACGACGGCTCCGCTCCGCCTGCGCCCGCACCGGCCGTCCCGAGTCGTTCCGCGGCCGATCCGGCCGCTGCCGGCGTGCTCTTCGAACAGGTCCAGGACCTGCGCCAGGAAGTCATGATGCTCCGCGGCCTCGTGGAGGCGCAGCAGAACACCATCGAACGCCTGGAGCGCGAGTCGCGGGACCGCTACCTCGATCTCGACCGGCGCATCGCACGGCTCGGCGGCGGGGGCGGCAGCCTCCCGGCCGACGGTGCGGGGGCGCCGGGGAACGACGGCGCCGAGGCCTCGGCCCCCGCGGACGAGCGCGCCGCCTACGAGCGCGCCTTCGCCCTGACGCGCGAGAAGCGCTTCGACGAGGCCGTGTCGGCCTTCAACCAGTTCATCTCCACCTGGCCCGACGGGGTCTACGTCCCGAACGCCTGGTACTGGCTCGGGGAGATCCACCTCGCCAAGGCGCCGCCGGACCTCGAGCAGGCCCGCCAGGCCTTCGTGCAGGTGGTGCAGCTGTGGCCCGACCATCCGAAGGCGCCGGACGCGCTCTACAAGCTCGGGGTGGTCTACGACGGCCTCGGCGAACGCGAGCAGGCCCGGAGCTATCTCCAGCGCGTGCTCGAGGAGCATGCCGGAACCCCCGCCGCCCGCCTCGCGCGCCGCTACCTCGACGACAGCGCCGGCTGATCGCCGGCGATCGACCATGAGCACGCCGACGCTCCGGATCACGGAGATCTTCCATTCGCTCCAGGGAGAGACCCGTACCGTCGGGCTCCCCACCACCTTCGTGCGTCTGACCGGCTGCCCCCTGCGCTGCGGCTACTGCGACACCGCCTACGCCTTCCACGGCGGGACCGTGCGCAGCCTCGAGGACGTGGTGGAGGAGGTGGCCGCCCGCTCGCCGCGCTTCGTCACGGTCACCGGCGGAGAGCCGCTCGCGCAGCCGGCCTGCCTGCCGTTGCTGACGATGCTCTGTGATCTGCCGGGGGTGCGCGAGGTGTCGCTGGAGACCAGCGGGGCCCTCGACGTCTCGGCGGTCGACCCCCGGGTCGTGAAGGTGCTGGATCTCAAGACGCCGGGCTCCGGCGAGTGCCATCGGAACCATTGGGAGAACCTCGCGCAGCTGCAGCCGCACGACCAGGTGAAGTTCGTGCTCTGCGACCGCACGGACTACGAGTGGGCGCGGCTGAAGCTCGCCGAGCACCGGCTCGAGGAGCGCGTGGCCGAGGTGCTGTTCTCGCCGGTGCACGAGGGCTTGCCTCCGGCCCGGCTCGCCGACTGGATCGTCGAGGACCGGCTGCCGGTGCGCCTGCAGCTGCAGCTGCACAAGTACCTCTGGGGCGACGAGCCGGGACGCTGAGGCCGTGACGGCGACGGAACTCCCCGCGAGCGCGCAGCTGCCCCCGGGCGAGGGGCGTCCCGCGGTCGTGCTCCTCTCCGGCGGCCTCGACTCCGCCACGACGCTGGCCATGGCCCGGGCCGCGGGCTACGCCTGCCACGCCGTCGCCTTCGACTACGGACAGAAGCACCGCGCCGAGCTCGCCGCGTCGGCGCGCGTCGCCGAGGCCCTCGGCGCCGAGAGCCACCGGGTGGTGCACCTCGACGCCGGCGCCTTCTCCGGCTCCGCGCTCACGGACGCCGGGCTCGCGGTACCGGAGGCGCCGACCGAGGGCATCCCGATCACCTACGTTCCCGCGCGGAACACGATCTTCCTCGCTCACGCCCTCGGCATCGCCGAGGTGCTCGGAGCGACGGACCTCGTCCTCGGCGTGAACGCGGTCGACTACTCCGGCTATCCGGACTGCCGCCCGGCCTTCGTGGAGGCCTTCGAGCGCCTCGCGAACCTCGCGACGAAGGTGGGCGTCGAATCGGGCGCGTTCCGCGTCCACGCGCCGCTCATCGAGCTCACGAAAGCGCAGATCGTCCGCGCCGGCGACGCCCTCGGCGTCGACTACGGCCTCACGGTCTCCTGCTACCAGGCCGACGCCGACGGCCGCGCCTGCGGCGTCTGCGACAGCTGCCGCTTCCGCCGCGCCGGCTTCGAGGAGGCCGGCCTCCCGGACCGGACCCGCTACTACCGCTGAGCGGCCCTGCGGGGCTTCCCGGGCGGCTCGCGGCCGCGTTGAGTTCACGCCTCGGATGTCTATAATGCGCCCCTCGCC
>JAZBPF010000256.1:0-20043 GCA_036351515.1 Pseudomonadales bacterium
ATAGCCGAAGATCACAGCCTCGAGGTCGCGCGCGACGGCCTCCTCCATCGCCGCACGCATGAGCGGGACGAACACGTCGGGCACGTCGATCGACGCGGCGGTGTCGCGCATCACGGTGACGTCGCCCACCTGGGCGAGGTCGCAGGCCGGAAGTTGCATCGGGGTTCTCCTCAGGGTCGGTTCGGTTGCCTTGCGCCATGGGTCGAGCCACGGGGCGACGCCCCATACCGTCGTCATCGGCCCCCCTCCTCTGCGGCGTCATCGAGGTCGTCGAGGCCGGGGATCGGCCCGTCGGCGTCGAAGTCGTCGACGGGGCCGAGGATCTCCCCGGTGTCGTAGTCGACGTCCGCGGGCGCCTCGAGGGAGGCGGCCGGGGTCGTCTGCATGTACTCCGCGGGCGTGGTGCTCGCGGGCGTCTGCAACTTCTCCGAGGGCGCCGCCGCCGGCGATCCGGTGCTCCCGCGAACGACGGCCTGCGCGCCCACCGGCAGGCGCCGGCAGAGGGCCTGAATCGCCGACTTCTCGCACATGCGCGCGAACCACGTAGCCCAGGGCCCGGACGACTTCGCCTTCGAGCTCTCGCGCAGCTTCTCGAGGTGCTCCCGGGGCAGGACTTCGACGACGACCGCGCCCGTGGTCATCTTCGCGACGGCGTAGGCGGCGATGATGTCGCCCCGCTTCCGGGTCAGCGTCGGCTCGTGCTCGAGCACCGGCTCGCCCATCTCGAAGCGGTAGACGAAGCGGTCAGCCTTGTGCACCACGGCCGCGTGGATCGCCGCCACCTGGCCCGAGGCGTAGGCCAGGCGCAGCGAGCCCTGCACCATGGGAATGAACTGCGCCTTGGACGGCCCTCCCTTCGTTCTGTAGACGACGGCGGCGGCGTTGCGGCCGTCGATCGGGAGGCCCGTCTCGGCGGACCGCATCACGGTGTCGAGGACGCTCTGCACCTCGCACTGCGCGAGCTCTGGGGTCCGCTGGAGCGCCGACACGGCGATCCGGGCGAACAGGTCAGCGGGGACGCCCGGGGGCGCCACGCGGGCGAGCTCCGGGGTCATGCGTTCCACCTGGCGGCGGAGTTCGATGGCGTTCTGCTGCATGCGTTGTCCTCCCGGACGGATCGGTGGGGTGTCTGCAAACGGAATCCGGTGATCGACGAGGACGGCGCCCTCGAGGCGGCGGTAGGTCCAGGCGATGCGGCCACGCTCGACGCGGCCGTCGATGCGCTCCTCGACGATGGAGACGTGCATCACGAGGGCCTGGAACTGGTCGCCGTCACGGCCGGCCTCGGCCGCCCAGGCGCGGGCGGCGGCCTCCACGTCGGCGACGATCTCTTCGTGGTCGAAGCGGCCGTCGAGCCAGGTGCGGACGCGCCAGTTCATGACCAGCCCTCCTCGCAGTAGGGGCAGCCCTCGCCCGCGCAGCGGGGGCAGGCCGCCGTGGTGGCGGGAGAAGGGGAACCTGGGGAACCTCGGGAACCGGCCACAGATTCCGGGGCCTCCAGCGGTGCCGCCGGTTCCCCGGTCTCGATGCTGAGGGGAACCTGGGGAACCTCGCCGGGGCTGGGGGGAACCTCGATTTCGGAGGCGGAATTCCCGGATGACGGGGCCTGCGAGGTTAGTGGTTCCTCAGGTTCCCCAGGTTCCCCTTTTTCGGGAACCGGGGAGAGGTACCGGGTCCAGGCGTCCCAGAGGTCGTCGCGGCGGTAGCCCTTCAGGGCGACGCCGTGCACCTTCACCTTCGTGCTCTTGATGCCGTAGGGCTTCAGGATCGAGGCGATCATGCGGTCGGTGACGGGGGCGCCCTTGATCGAGCCCCACGGGGCGTCGTCGTCGAGCCCGTCGCCGTCGACGAGGCGCTCGATGATCTCCTTCGTCGGGAGGGCGATGGCGTCGCCCCAGATCGCACGCAGATCGGAGAGCAGCCGCACGCCGAAGCTGGCGGGCCGGTCGTCCGCCTGCCGCACGAGGAACGTGCAGGCGCGTCGCGCGCGCTCGGGCCACTCGCCGCCTGCGGCATCGGCCAGCGCCACGAGGGGCTCCCACACCTCCGCGGGGCGGTCCACGATCCCGTCGGGGAGCTCCGGCCACGCTTCACCTACCTGCTCGCCCACGTCAGCAGCCCAGGCTGCCAGGCGGGTGCGCAGCGCGGCGCCCTGGGGCTCGTGGACACGACCGCGCCAAGGCTCGACGTGCTCGTCCGGCGCCCGCCGCTGCATCCGGATCACGATGCTGCGCGTCATGATCGTGTCGGGCAGGTTGCCGAGCCCGGCCAGCGCGGCGGCGCAAAAGACGTCGAAGTGCTGCACCTCGTGCTTCGGGCCCACGCAGCGCGGGATCCGAGCTCCGCGCTTGTAGCCGGCGTTCAGCAGTGCGCGGAGGTCCTCGTTCGTGTCGTCCTTGCCCCTGGTGCTGAAGACGGTGTCCACCTCGTCGAACAGCAGCGCGATCTGCTCCTCGGCGAGGGTGCGGAACACGGCCGCGGGCGACGCGGACAGGGAGAACATCGGGGACGGCACCAGCGTTGCCAGCACCTCGAGTACCCGCGTCTTCCCGCTGCCCGGCTCCGGTGACAGCAGCGCCAGGCGCGGCGTGGTGTGGAAGTGCTTCACCATGTGCGCGTGCGCCGCCCAGAGCACGACTGCGACCAGTGCGTGCTCCGTCGAGAAGTAGCAGAAGCGCCTGATGAAGGTGAGGAGCGCCTCGAGGATGCCGGCGCCGTCGCGCTCGGCCGCGGTCGTCGTGGCGCGCAGCGCGGCCACCTTGGAGTCGTAGTCGTTCATCGCACGTAGCTCCGCAGCCGTTCGATCCGGTCGAGGGCTTCCCGGGCGCGTTGCCAGTCGGCGGGCGTGGCCTCGAAGACGACGGCGCGGCGTCCGAACAGCACCAGCACCCAGGACTCGTGCGAGAGCATGTCGAGGGCATCGCGGGCGCTCAGACGGGGCCGATCCGGGCGGCGATGCCGCACGGGCGTGCGCAGCGAGGCGGCCCGGGGAAACAGGTCGCCGAGCTCGAGGCCGAGCGCCTGGAGGATCGCGCGCGTGTCGTGGCCGCCGAAATCGTGGAGCAGCACCGTTCCGTCGTCGGCCTCGCGGATGGCGAGGGTGCGGCTACGGCGGCGCTCCTGGAATGGCGAGAACGCACGCCACGAACCGTCGCGGTGCTCGACGACTCCGTCGAGGCGCGAAAGCACGAGGTCGATGGGTCGATCGACAGAGGGGGCTGCGCTATGCTGACGGCGTCGGTCCGGCCGATCGACTCCGTTCTTGGCAGCGCCCCGTCCGGTCACTCGGCGGGGCGTTTCCATCTCAGACCGCCTCCCGCTGCGCCGCGACGCGGTCGTCGTGCTCGTCGAGCTCTTCCTCGATCCAGCGTCTCGTGCCCGGCCCGATCTTCACGCCGCGGGGGATCACGCCCTTGGCGGCCCACTTGTGCACGGTCGTGCGGTTGACGTTGTACCGCTCGGCAACCTGGCGGTCGGTGAGGTAGGTGCGCATCGCGTCGGCCTCCTTTCGGTGACGACGCGGCGGAATCGGGGAAGGGTGCCGCGCCGCCGGGTTTCCTGTGGCGACGCGGTGATATTGGTTGCCGGAGTTACCTGCCGGGAGCGGGCAAAGTTGCGCGCGCGGTCAGGATTTCCCGCCCCTTGGGTGGTTCAGCCATCCGTCGGGGCCGCCCCAGACGCGCACCTCGGAGACCAGCGTCTCTACGTCCGCGGGCGGGTCGTCGCACATGGCCGTGATGCAGATTCGGGCGATGCGGACCGGGAGCGACTCACGACTGGGGTCACGCTTGGGGCGAGCGAAGCGCACGATGTCCCGCCCGAGGTCGCGGGTGACGAGGTGCCGGGGGGCGTCCGGCCGTGGCCGGATGCTGACATAGGCGCCCACCACCTCCTCGGCGATGGCGCGGGCACGGGTCATCTCCAGGCTGCCGACAGGCTCGCGGATCTCGCGCTCGAAGACGTCGAGAGCGTCGCGAAGCGCGAGGGCAGCGTCGTGTTGAAGGCCCGTGCGCACGTCCTCGGAGGGGAACAGGTGCAGGATCTTGTCGACTGTCCCGCGCAGCCGTTCCGCCTGGCGTAGCGCCGTTACGGCGGCGCGCTCTCGGGCGCTCTGGGGCGGGAGCCGGTCCACGAAGCAGACGCAGTGGGCGAGACCAGCCTCGAGGCGCTCGAGGAACCGGGCCGCCTCGGTGTCGTCCGCGAGCGGCTCGAGCTCCCGCAGGATTTCCTCACGGGCGTCGTCCTGCAGCCGCCAGTCGGTCACGCCTTCGCCTCCCGGATCGGCGTCACGGTCGCCTCGCTGGGCGGGGACGAGCAGAACCGCCACCAGTCGTCCATGAGGCGGGTGCGCTTCGCGAACAGGTCGCCCCGGCGGTATGCGGCCTCGACGGCATCGGGGATGCGGTGGGCGAGTGCCATCTCGCACACCTCGCGGGGGTACGCCGTGCGCTCTGCAGACCAGTCACGGAAGCTGGACCGGAATCCGTGCGCGGTCGCCGGGACCGCCATCGTCCGCAGCACCTTCGTCAGCGCCATGTCCGAGAGCATGCCGCCGCGAGGCGCCGTGAAGACGTAGGGGCTGCCCTTGTGCCGGCCCAGGCCATCGAGCAGGGCGACGGCGCCATCCGACAGCGGGACGCGGTGCTCCTTGCCGGCCTTCATGCGCGATGCCGGGATCGTCCAGACGCGCGCCTCGAGGTCGATCTCGTCCCACGTCGCCCCCCGTACCTCGCCGCTCCTCGCGGCGGTGAGCACGAGGAACTCGAGCGCCCGGGCAGACACGCCGGCACGCTTCCGTAGCTCCACCAGGAAGGCCGGCACGTCGTCGAAGGGCAGGGCGCGCATGTGCGTCACGGACGCCACCTTCCCGGGAGCCGGCAGAACCTTGTCGAGGTGCCCGCGCCACCTCGCCGGGTTGTCGCCCTCGCGGTGGCCGGAGACCGTGGCCCACGCCAACACCGCCTCGATGCGACCCCGCAGGCGCTTCGCTGTCTCCGTGCGCGTGGTCCAGATCGGCTCGAGCGCGTCCACGACATGCCGGAGCTCCACGTCGGCGACGGGCACCCGGCCGAACACGGGGTAGGCGTGGTCCCGGAGCGTGTTGTGCCACTGCTGCCGATGCTTCGGGGACCGGAACTCGTGTTCCTTCGTGCGCAGGTAGGCGGCCGCGGCGTCCTCGAACGTCATGCGGCTCTGCGCCTCGACGAGCCGGGCCCGGGCCTGTCGGCGCTCCTCGACGGGGTCTCGGCCCTCCTCGATGGTGCGCTTCGCCTCCCTGGCACGGTCCCGGGCCTCGGAGAGACCGACCTCCGGGAACGAGCCGAGCCCGATGTGGCGGCGCTTCGTGCCGACCATCGTGCGCAGGATCCAGCTACGTGCCCCCGGCTCCGCGACCTTCAGACACAGCCCCGCCACGCCGCCGACGGCGTGCATGCCCGGACCCAGGCGCCGGACCTCGATGGCGGACAGTTCTCGCACTCGTTTCGGCATCGTTCGCGCCTATGGTGTCCAGGATGGAAGGCAGGATGGTGGCAGGCAGGAAAATCGACCCGCTCAAGCGCTCTTTCGCTCCGCCATCTTTGTCTTGCCACCAACACCGGTACCATAACGGAAGCGATTGAAGGGAACAAATGGAATCGAACCGCGACAGGTAGGAACAAGAGAAACAGGGGGTTAGGGGAGAATCGGGAACGAATGGCAACGGGTGTGCCACCATAGGAACATGGCGGAAGGGGACGTCCGCTCCGCCATCTCTCCCACCGCACCGTCGAGCGCCGCTCCGGTGCGGTCATCGTCCCTCCACCGTCCCGTCATCGCAGCGCCACGGCGCGCGCGCAGACTCCGGCTCGCGTGCGGCCACTGGTGCCCCTGCCGTGGACCCCGAGGAACTCTTCGAACCCCCCGACCGCCCGGTCGACGACGACTACGACGACGACGCGAGCGACGACGGCATCGAGCTGTGACGCGCCGGGGACCGTGACGTCCGTCACGTTCCCGAGTCCGTTCGCGCCCGCGCCGTGCGTTCCGTCACGGTTCCGCGACCTCCCGGCTCCTCGCCCGTTCCGACCCCTCCGGCTCGCGGATAGAGTGCTCTCCGAGCCCGTCCGTTCGTGCGCTGCGGGCTCCGGCAGGAGGTGGAGATGGATCGGCGGCGTCGGGTGCCTCGCGAGGAAGCGGTCTTCTTCTTCCGCGACGGCGAGATCGTGCGCGAGATGCGCTACGAGGACTTCCGCAATCACCTGATCAACGGTCGGCCCGTGGCGCCGTTCTCCGGCGAGACCGTGGAAGGGGCCTACGTCGCCATCGGCGACGGGCTCGCCGTGCAGGCGGTCTGCTGCTTCACCATCGCCTTCGACCAGTTCGGCGTCCCCGAGGCCGACTGGAACGTGCCCGTGCGCGAGCTGGCCTTCAACAGCGGCGACGGTCCCGACCTCGGCGCCGGCCCCATCCGCCTCGCCTGCCGCGGCCAGTGCTCCATTCCCTGGCACAACGATCGCCTCTGGCAACCCGAGGGCGCGGGCCGCGACCATCCGCTCGTGCGCCTGCAGCAGGCCGTGCGCCGCACCGGGCACACGTCGGCGACCTCCACGCCGGCGCCGTCCGGAAAGGCTCCGGCGGGTACGCCGACCGATCCCCTCGCCCGGACCATGGAGATGCCGGCCCTGAACGTCGCCGCGGCGGCCTCCCGCTTCGACGCCGCCTTCGGCCGCGAGGGGCGCCTCTCTTCGGGGCAGCTCGACGCCTCCCGGGCCCAGCACGAGACCGTCAAGCAGCTGCGCGAGAGCCACGCCGCGGAAGTGGCGCGCCTGAAGGCGAAGTACGAGCGTCAGGTGCTCCGCCTGCAGGCGGAGGTGCAGCGGCTGCGCCGGGAGCTCACGAGCCGCGCCTGAAGCAGGCGCGGCCCGCACCCTCAGGATTCGAGGCTCTGGTTCATGTCCAGGGCCGGGGACTCGCAGGCCGGGCGGCCCACGATGCGGGCCGGAACCCCGGCCACGGTGACGTGCGGCGGCACGTCCTCGAGCACCACCGATCCCGCCCCCACCTTCGCCCCCTCGCCGACCACGATGTTGCCGATGATCTTCGCCCCGGCGGACAGGAGCACGCCGTGGCGGATCTTCGGATGGCGGTCGCCGCTCACCTTGCCGGTGCCGCCGAGGGTCACGGAGTGGAGGATCGAGACGTCGTCGTCCACCACCGACGTCTCGCCGATGACGATGCCCGTGGCGTGGTCGAGCATGATGCCGCTGCCGATGGTGGCCGCGGGATGGATGTCCACGCCCAGGGAGGCGCTCACCTGGTTCTGCAGGAAGGTCGCGAGCGGCCGCCGGTCCTGCTGCCAGAGCCAGTGCGCCACGCGGTAGGCCTGGAGCGCGTGGAAGCCCTTGTAGTAGAGGAAGGGCGTCGCGAAGTGGTCGCAGGCCGGATCCCGGGTGCGGGTGGCGATGATGTCGATCTCCGCCGCCTTCAGGATCAGCGGGTCGGAAGCCATGGCCTCGTGCACCACCTCGCGGATGAGCATGGCGGGGAGCACCACGCTGTCGAGCTTGTTCGCGAGGTGGAAGGAGAGGGCGGCGCCGAGGTCCTCGTGGTTGAGGATCGCCGCGTGGAAGAAGCTGCCGAGGATCGGCTCCTCGGCGGCGAGCCGTTCGGCCTCGCTGCGAATGGCCATCCAGAGCGAGGGCGCCCCGTCGAACTCCGTGCGCTCCATGCGGGCGAGCTCGTCCCGGTGCCGTGCATCGATGGCGGCGCGCATGGGCGTCTCCTCCTCGGCCCCGCCGGGGGCGGATGGCGCGTAGCCTGCGCCGGCCCCGCCGGCGATTCAAGCGTCCCGGGAGGCGGTCCGCGGGCCCGCGGCGAGGGCCTCGGGCGTGTCCGCGTCGCGGTGGATCCCCGGATCGTCCACGGGGACGCGGAGGATCGACTTCGCCGCCCGCACCACCGGGCGGGCCCCCGTGTCGCCGTCGAGCTTCGCGAGGGCAGGGAACAGGGGTGCGCGGAAGCCCACCGGATGCCCCGACCGGTCGTCGTGCACGGGCTGGATCACGAGCCCGTCGCTCTGCGGCGCGCTGTCGGCGGCGTGGCGGAGCATCCGCAGCGTGGCCGCCTGCACCCACGGCATGTCTCCGAGGGCGACGAACAGCCAGTCCGCCCCGGTGCAGGCGCCGACGCCGTCGGCGAGGGAGGCGCCCATGCCGCGGTCCGCGTGGGGGGCCGGGACCGCCTCGACCCCCGACCCTGCGCAGTCCGGCGGCAGGGCCTCGCCGGGGCGCAGGACCACCCGCACCCGATCGAAGACCTCCGCGTAGCGCGCCACCGTCGCCGCGAGGAGCGTGCGCCCGTCGGGGAGGCGGGCCCGGCGCTTGTCGGCGCCGAAGCGCCGGCTCCGGCCCGCGGCGAGGATCAGCACGGCGCCGCTCACGGCGCGGAGACGGGCTCCGTCGTCGGCGTCGCGAGCACGCGCCGCCGCTCGGCGATCAGTTCCGCGAGCACGGCGACGGCGATCTCCGGCGGCGTCTTGCTGCCGATGGGGAGCCCCACGGGGGCGTGGAGCCGAGCCAGGGCCTCCGGCGGGACCTCGAGCTCGGCGAGACGCGCGCGCCGCTTTTCGCTCGTGCGCGCCGAGCCCATGGCGCCCACGTAGAAGGCGTCGGTCTCGAGGGCTTCCAGCAGTCCCATGTCGTCGATGCGCGGATCGTGCGTGAGCGCGACGATCGCCGTGCGCGCGTCCCGGGCGCGGGTCCGGATCGCGTCGTCGGGCATGGCGCAGACCGTGCGCACGCCGGGGAGCGGATCCTGCGCGAGCATCTCCTCGCGGGGATCGCAGACCGTGACGTCGAAGTCGAGGCGCTGGGCCATCTCCGCGAGGTAGCGGGAGACCATGCCGGCGCCGATCAGGAAGAGGTGCCAGCGGGGGCCGTAGACCTGCCGCAGCACCGGCCGTGCCGGGTCCGTCTCGTCGAGCTCGAAGTCCGGCCGGCCCGCCGCGTCGGCGGTGCGCACGGCGCCGCAGCGGTCCAGCTCGGCGACGCGCAGGAGCGGGCGTCGCGCCTCCAGGGCCTCCCCGACCTCCGCGAAGACGGCGCGCAGGGCCGCGGTCGGCGCGAGGCGCTCCACGACCACGTGCAGACTCCCGCCGCAGGGCAGCCCGAGGCGCGCCGTGTCGTCCGCGGACAGCCCGTAGCGGAGGATCTCGGGCTTCTCCCCGCCGTGGGCGCCGGCGCGCAGGGCGTCCACGAGATCGTCCTCCACGCAGCCGCCGGAAAGGGAGCCGACGGTCTCGCCGTCCGGACCCACGGCGAGCAGGGCGCCCACGGGCCGCGGGGAGGAGCCGTAGGTACGGGCGATGGTGCACAGGTGCACGGTGGCGCCGGCGTCGAGCCAGCGGCGGACGCGGGCGAGGACCTCGTGATCGACGGCGTGCATGGGGCGGGGCGGCGCTCCGGACCGGGACGCCCGCCATTCTGCGCCGTCGCGACGGCCTGCGCATCCGGCCGCGCGAGCCCGGCGCCCGGTGCGGTAGGCTGAGGCTCCGAACGCCGTCCGGATGGCCGCTTGATCGTCGCCCTGGAAGTGGACGCCCGCGAGGACCTGCGGCCGCTCTCGCGCTGGCTGCAGGCGCAGGGCGTGCCCCATCGCGTCTTCGAGGCCTCCGGGCGCCTGCGCCTCGCCGTGCCCGACCGGCGCTGGGTCGAGCCGGTCCGGGACGCCTACCAGGCGCAGCGCGAGGGGGCCCTGCCGAGCGTCTCCGAGGCGCCGTCGATCTCCGGCCCCGGCCTCCTGGACCGGCTCCGGGCCGCCCCGGCGACCGCGGGACTCGTGCTGCTCACGCTCCTGTGCTTCCCGCTCACCTGGCGCTTCGGCGGCGCCGCCTTCCCGCCGCTGCTCGGGGAGCTCCTCGTCGTCCCGGTGCAGCAGGTGGACGAGTTCATCCGCTTCACGGACCTCCGCACGGCGCTCGCGCACGGGGAGTTCTGGCGCCTGTGGACCCCGGCGCTGCTCCACTTCGGCGTCCTCCACCTGGTCTTCAACCTCCTCTGGCTCTGGGAGTTCGGCCGGCGCGTGGAAGCGGCCCACGGCCCCGTGCGGCTGCTGCAGACGGTCATCGTGCTCGCGCCGCTGTCGAACGGGGCCCAGTACCTGTGGATGGACACGCCGGTGTTCGGGGGCATGAGCGGGGTCGTCTACGGCCTGCTCGCCTATCTCGTGATGGCGTCCCGGCGCGATCCCCATCCCGCCCTCCGGCTCCATCCGGGCCTGGTCGTGGCGCTGCTCGTGCTCCTCGTCGCCTTCTCCACCGGCGTCACGGAGCCCTTCGGCCTCCACGTCGCGAACGCGGCGCACTGGGGCGGCTTCGGCGCCGGGCTCCTCTGGGCCCGCTTGCGCGTGCGCCCGCCGCCCGCGGCGGAAGCCTGAGGCGCACCGGTCGCGGGGCCGCGAGTGGTATCCTGCACGGCTCCGCACGGGCCTCGACGACTGCACCGGAACCGCACCATGGACTCGCGATCCGCCGCGCCGCCGGAGCGTCGCCCGCAGGACTTCGCGTCCGCGGCGGCGACCCTGGACCGGCCCAGCTACGAGAACCTGCGCCGTGCCCTCGCGCTCGGTCGCTGGCCCGACGGCCGCCGCCTGGACGAGCGGCAGCGCCGCATCTGCCTCGAGGCGGTGATCGCCTGGGAGGCCGCCCATCTGCCGCCGGAAGCGCGCACGGGGCACGTGGAGCGCGGCGCCTGCGCCGACGCGCCGGCGGACGCCGATGCACCGACGCCGGTGCGGATCCTGGGCGACGCATGAGCGAGCTCACGGAACTCGGCCGCGGCGCCCTCGAGAAGATGCGCGTGGAAGCCGGCGATCCCGTCGCCTACCGCCTGGAGCTCGGCGATCGCGCCGTGGCCATGAATCCGCTCCTCGGGCGGCGCGTGGCGCTCGCGTTCGCCGGCACCATCCACTGCGTGGCCTGCGGTCGCCCCACGCGCAAGAGCTTCGAGCAGGGGCACTGCTTTCCCTGCTTCCGGCGCCTGGCTTCCTGCGACCGCTGCGTGAAGAGCCCCGAGCTCTGTCACTACCACGAGGGGACCTGCCGGGAGCCCGCCTGGGGCGAGCGGAACTGCATGACCGACCACGTCGTCTACCTCGCGAACTCCACGGGCGTGAAGGTGGGCATCACGCGGGCGAGCCAGGTGCCGGTGCGCTGGATCGACCAGGGCGCCGTCGCCGCGATCCCCTTCGCGCGCACGGCCACGCGGCGTCAGGCGGGGCTGCTCGAGGTGCTGCTGAAGGCCCACGTCACGGACCGGACCCAGTGGCAGCGGCTGCTCCGGGGCGATCCGGAGCCCGTGGACCTCGCGGCGGTGCGCGCGGAGCTCCTCGAGCGCTGCGCCGAGGGCATCGCGGCGCTGCAGACGGAATTCGGCCTGCAGGCGATCCGCCCCGTGGACGACGCCGCGGAGCAGCATTTCCGCTACCCGGTGGAGGCCTGGCCCGCGAAGGTCCGGGCCCTCGACCTCGAGAAGCTCGGCCGCGTGGAGGGCGAGCTCCAGGGCATCAAGGGCCAGTACCTGCTCCTGTCCTCCGGCGTGCTCAACGTGCGCAAGTACACGGCCTACGACGTCGTGCTCTCCGCCGCCTGAACCTCTCCATTCTCCGCAATCCGGGAGCCTAGCCATGGCCATGAAGGAAGCACAGCCGCGGGCGATCCGTCGCGAGGAGTACGCGCCCCCCGCGTTCCTCGTCGACCGGACGGACCTGCGCTTCGAACTCGACGAGGGCGTGACCACCGTCACCGCCGAACTCCGGCTGCGCCGGAACCCCGCGGGGGAGGCGGATGCGCCCCTCGTCCTCGACGGCCAGGAGCTCGAGCTCGTCTCCCTCGAACTCGACGGCGAGCCCCTGTCCCCGAACCGCTACCGCCTCGACGAGGACCAGCTCGAGATCGCCGACGTGCCGGAAGCCTTCGTGCTGCGGACCGTGGCGCGGATCCGCCCCGAGGAGAACACGGCCCTCGAGGGGCTCTACCGGTCCGGCGGCATGTACTGCACCCAGTGCGAGGCCGAGGGCTTCCGGCGCATCACCTGGTATCTCGACCGGCCGGACGTCATGGCGCCCTTCACCACGACCCTCGTCGGGGACGCCGAGCGGCTGCCGGTGATGCTCTCCAACGGCAACGAGGTGGCGCGGGAGACGCTCGAGGACGGGCGCACGGCGGTGACCTGGGAGGATCCCTTCCGGAAGCCCGCCTACCTCTTCGCGCTGGTGGCGGGGGACCTCGAGCACATCGAGGACCGCTTCACGACCCGGAGCGACCGCGAGGTCACGCTGCGCATCTACACGGAGCCCCACAACGTCGACAAGGTCGACTACGCCATGGACGCCCTGAAGCGCTCCATGCGCTGGGACGAGGAGGTCTACGGGCGCGAGTACGACCTCGACGTGTTCATGATCGTCGCCGTGGACGACTTCAACATGGGGGCGATGGAGAACAAGGGGCTGAACATCTTCAACACCTCCTGCGTCCTCGCGTCGCCGGAGACCACCACGGACGCCGGCTACCAGCGCGTGGAGGCGGTGGTCGCGCACGAGTACTTCCACAACTGGTCCGGCAACCGCGTCACCTGCCGGGACTGGTTCCAGCTCTCCCTGAAGGAGGGCTTCACGGTGCTGCGCGATTCGCAGTTCTCCGCGGACCAGAACTCGCCGACGATCAAGCGCATCGAGGACGCGAACGTCCTGCGCACGCTCCAGTTCGCCGAGGACGCCGGCCCCATGGCGCATCCCGTGCGCCCGGACGCCTACATCGAGATCTCGAACTTCTACACGCTCACGGTCTACGAGAAGGGCGCGGCGGTGGTCGGCATGATCCGCACGCTCCTCGGCCCGGAGCGCTTCCGGAAGGGCTCGGACCTCTACTTCGAGCGCTTCGACGGCCAGGCGGTGACCTGCGACGACTTCGTGGACGCCATGGAGGAGGCGAGCGGCATCGACCTCGGACAGTTCCGCCGCTGGTACGCCCAGGCCGGGACGCCGCGACTCACGGTCGCGGAGCACTGGGACGAGGCGGCGTCGCGCTACACGCTGGAGATCGCCCAGGAGACGCCGCCCACGCCGGGACAGCCGGAGAAGCTCCCCTTCCACGTGCCCGTCGCCGTGGGGCTCCTCGACGCCGAGGGCCGCGACCTCTGCGGCGCCGCGGGCCGCGCCGCGGGCGCCGAGGCCCGGGTCGTCTCCGGGGGCGAGGTGGAGAACCCGGCGGGCGACGGCACGCTCGTGCTGCACCTGCGCGAGGCGCGCCAGGCCTTCGTCTTCGAGGGGCTCGAGCGGCGACCGCACCTGTCGTTCCTGCGCGACTTCTCGGCGCCGGTGAAGGTGGACCTGCCGCGCAGCCGCGAGGAGCTCGCGTTCCTCATGGTGCACGACACGGACGGCTTCGCGCGCTGGGACGCGGCGCAGAGCCTCTGGACCCAGGTGCTCCTCGAGGCCGTGGCGTCGGGCGAGACGGGCGCCGACGCCATGCTCCAGGAGGCCGTCGGGGCGCTCCTCGAGCTCGCGGCAGCGGCGCCGGACGACGGCGAGGCGAAGGCGCTCCTCGCCGCCATGCTCACGCCGCCGTCGGAGGACTACCTCGGCCAGCAGCTCGAGGTGGTCGCCGTCGACGCCATCCACCGCGCCCGGGAAGGCGCCCGGGCGGCGCTCGCGCGGCACTTCGCGGACCGCTTCCGCGCACTCCACGCGGCCAACGCCGGCACCGGGCCCTACCGTCCGGACGCCGCGGGCTTCGCGCGGCGCGGCCTGCGCAACCTCGCGCTCCACTACCTGGTGCACAGCGGGGAGGCGGAGGACGTGCGCCGGGCCGTCGCCCAGTACGAGGCCGCGGACAACATGACCGATCGCCTCTCGGCGCTCCGCGCCGTGGTCTGGAGCGACGAACCGGCGGCCCGGGACGAGACGCCGAGGCTCCTCGACGACTTCCTGGCGCGCTTCCGCGACGAGGCGCTCGTGGTGGACCAGTGGTTCACGACCCAGGCCCTCGCCACGGCCCCCGGAACGCTCGAGCGCGTGCGCGAGCTGACCGGGCACGAGGCCTTCGACGCGCGCAATCCGAACAAGATCCGCGCACTCGTCGGCGCCTTCTGCGGGCAGAACCCCGTCTGCTTCCATGCCGCGGACGGCAGCGGCTACGCCTTCCTCGCGGACTGGGTGCTCGAGCTCGACCGGAGCAACCCGCAGATCGCCGCGCGGCTGCTCACGCCGCTCACGCGCTGGAAGCGCCACGATCCGGAACGCGGCGCAGCCATGCGCGCGGCGCTCCAGCGGATCCTCGACGAGGGGGCGCAGTCGCCGGACGTCTACGAGGTGGTGACGAAGTCCCTCGAGGCGTGAGAGACCGCGACCCGGGGGGTCAGGACTCCGGGTGCAGCGGCGGCAGGGCCGCCTCGCCTCCGGTGCCACGCCCCGCGAGCCGGGGCCGGCGCCGCAGCCAGCGGCGCAGCGGTTCCAGCTCCGCGGCGCCCCCCGCCGGTCCGTAGAGGCTCCGGTCCAGCGCGGCGAGCAGCGCGTCCGCCTCGGCGAGGGCGTCGGCGGGCGCGAGTTCCGCCTCCGCCGGCAGGGCGTCGCGCCAGCGGCGCAGGGCGTCCCGGGCCCGCTCCGGTTCCCCGGCGTCGCAGGCCCGGCGGACCGCGTCGAGGTCCGCTCCGAGTGGATCCCTTCCGTCCGGGTCGCGTCCGGCAGTCACCGCCGGCGCCGCGCCGCGCCGCGCCGCGGCGCGCCGTCGGGCGAACCACCAGGCGAGACCGGTGGCGAGCCAGGCGAGGGCGAGGAGGGCGGCGACGGTTCGCCAGGGCAGGCTCGGATCGAAGGGCTCCACGGTGCGCACCGGCGTCGGCTCGGCCGGGACTGCCGGTGGCCTCTGCGCCTCGACCGCCTCCGGCTCCGGGGTCGCGGCGCTCCCGCCGGCCGCCGTCGCCGGACGGACCTCCAGGCGCCGCGCCGGCACCACCGCCACCCGCGTCTCGTCGCGCTCGAGGTCCCACCAGCGCACGCGCACCTCGGGCAGCTCGAGCGCGCCCGGCGTGTTCGCGATGAGCACCACGGCCTCGGCGCGGGACGCCACCGGCGTGCCGTCCACGAGGCCTTCCTCCAGCGCCGGCTGCGACGGATAGGCCCGGACCCCGTCCGGCACCGACGCGCCGATCTCCGGCAGCGTGCTCGCGGCGACGCCCCGGGCGGCGAGCTCCAGCGTGCGCGTCGCGGGCTCGCCGGCGCGCAGGCGCACGGGCGTCTCGCTCCAGCGCTCCTCCAGCACCAGGTCCCGGGCCGGCAGCCAGGGCACGCCGGCCGGCCACTGCTCCGGCTGGGCGCGCACGGCGAGGTCGTGCCCCGTGGACTCGATGCGCACGTTCTTGCGCCGCGTGCGCCCGCCCTCCGGCAGGCGCACGGCGCCGGTGAAGGTCTCCGGCGGGATGCGCACGGTGCCGCTGCGCTGCGGGATCACGGCGTAGCGCTGCTCCACGAGGTTGTAGCGCACGCCGTCGCGGAGCTCGCTGCCTGGCCGGGAATCCCCGAGGGCACGGACCACGGCGTTGTCGACGGTCGGGGCCGGGGGCAGGTCCCCGAAGAGCACGGCCTCGGCGGCGTAGTACAGGCGCACCGTGTAGACGAGCTGCTCCTGGACCCAGACGTCGCTCGTGGAGACCTCGGTCTCGAAGAAGACGGTGCGCGCGAGGGCCGCGCGTTCGTCCGGGGTCGGGGCCGTGACGCGCACGGTGATCGGCTCCGTGCGTTCGCCCTCGTACTCGAGGGCGGGCACGAGGAGTTCGCCCCGGCGCCGCGGCTGCAGGGTCACGGTCCAGGTGGTGACCGACTCCGTGCGGCCGCCGACGATCGTGAACTGGCTCGCGCGCTGGCTGCCGAGGATCGCGAAATCCTCCTCCAGCGGCGACAGGTCCGGGTTGCCCACGAACACCTGGGCGTCGTGCCGGAGCTCGAGCACGAGCACGTCGTTCTCGTCGATCACGCGCCGGTCGACGCTCGCCTCGAAGCTGCCCTGCGCGGCGGCGGCCCCGAGCAGGGCGAGGGCGACGATCGCGGGGCGCAGGAGCCGGCTCACCACGGATCCCCTCCTTCCGGCGTGCGCTGCAGGCCCTGGCGGTAGCGGCGCTCGGTCTCGTAGCGGAACTTGCGCTCGAGCAGCGCACCGGGGTCGTCGGGGACGCGCCGCAGCCACTGCTCCAGGGCCTGCTCCCGCTCCCGGTCCCGAAGCGCCGCGAGGGCGTCGGATTCCTGCGGATTCCGCCCCTCGCCTTCTTCCTCCTGCCCCTGGGCCGCGTCGTCGGGCCCTTCCTCGCCCGTGTCCTCGCCCTCGCCGCTCTCGCCGGCCTCGGCCTCCGCCTGCTGCTGCTGGGCCCCGCCTTCCTCGCCGCTCTTCGAGGTCGAG
The DNA here is from genome assembly GCA_036351515.1 of Pseudomonadales bacterium. Taxonomy (GTDB): domain Bacteria; phylum Pseudomonadota; class Gammaproteobacteria; order Pseudomonadales; family Azotimanducaceae; genus JAZBPF01. The sequence goes on from JAZBPF010000256.1 coordinate 16,427, forward strand.
GTGGATTCCTCCTCGCCGGCCTGCGACTCCTGCTGCTCCCCGCCTTCCGGGTCCTGCGAGGCCTGCCGTTCCGCCTCGAGCAGGCGGGTGATCAGGTCGCGGTTGAAGCGCGCGTCCTCGTGCTCCGTATCCCGCGCGAGCGCCGCGTCGTAGGCCGCGACCGCCTCCTCCAGCTGCTCCGCCTTCGCCAGCGCGTTGCCGCGGTTGTAGTGGGCGTCCGCGTCGTCGAAGCCCGCCCAGAGGCGGGCCGCGTCCGCGTAGTCCTCTCCGCGGTAGCGCGCGGTGGCACGCCAGCGCGGATCGTCGAGCAGGGCGAGCGCGTCGTCGGGGCGGCCGGCCCGGAGCGCGTCCACGCCGCGCTGCTCCGCGCGGCGGAACCAGCGCGTCAGGAGTGCCTCGCCCGGGAACGCGGAAGCCTCCGCCTCCGCGGCCTGCGCCGCCCGCGCGGGCTCCGCGGCGGGCAGGAGCACGGCCAGGGCGAGGGCGACCACGAGCCCGCGGCGGAAGGCGGCGGCGGCCACGGGCAGCAGCAGCAGCACGAGCCAGGGCCCGGCGTCGATCCAGAGCTCGAACTCGCGCTCCCGCTCGGTCCCGCCGGCGCCGCCGGGCGCCGGCCGCAGGCGCTCGAGGTCCCCCTCGCCGGTACTGAAGGTCGCGTAGCGTCCGCCGGTCGCGTCGGCGAGGCGCTCGAGGGCGTTCTCGTCCAGACGCACCACCACGGTCCGGCCCCCGGCCTCCAGATGACCGGCGCGGCCGACGGCGTCCAGGGGAATGGGGCCGCCCTCGGCGGTGCCGACGCCGAGCACGGAGACGGGATGGCGGCCGCCGACGGCGTCGGCCGCGCCGCGGGGATCGTCGACGCCGTCGGTGACGAGGAGGATCCGGCCGTCGGTCGCCCCCGCGTCCTGGAGGAGCGCCGCGGCGCGGGCGAGGGCCACCTCCGGGCGGCTGCCGAGCACCGGCATGATCGACGGCTCGAGGGCCGGGAGCAGGTTGCGGATCGTGCGCACGTCGTCCGTGAGGGGCACCACGACGTGCGCGTCCCCGGCGTAGACCACGAGCGCCGTGCGGCCGTCGGCGCGCTCCGAGAGCACGTCCGCCACCTTGAGGCGGGCGCGGAGCAGGCGCGAGGGAGACACGTCCTCGGCGTACATGGACAGGGACAGGTCGAGGACGATCACGAGGGCGTCGTCGCCCCGGCCCACGGGCTGGGGGCGGCGCTCCCAGGTGGGCCCGGCGAGGGCGACGGTCGCCAGGGTCCAGGCCACGAGCAGCACCGCGAGGCCGCGGCGGGCGGTCCCGTGCCAGCCCGACTCCACGAGCCAGGGGGCGAGCTCCGGGTCCACCACGCGGCGCCAGCGGCCGCTCTCGAGGCGCCGGCGCAGGAGCAGCCGCGCCGCGAGGAGCAGCACCGGCAGGGCGAGGAGCCAGCCCGGACGCAGGAAGTGGAAGTCGAGCAGGGCGCTCACGGGCCGGTCTCCGCGGACCGGGGGCCCGCCGCGCGCAGCGCGAGCAGGACGCTCGCCAGCAGCGCCACCGCCAGCGGCCAGTGGAAGAGCGGGCGGATCGGGCGGAAGACCTCGTCCGGGGCCGGGACCGGCTCCAGCGCGTCGAGCGTCGCGTAGATGGCCTCCAGCTCGCCGCGGTTGCGGGCGCGGAAGTAGCGCCCGCCGGTGGTCGCGGCGATGGTGCGGAGGCTCTCCTCGTCGAGGTCCGCCGAGGGATTCATGGTGGAGGTGCCGAAGGCGCCGCCGAACCAGCCGGGGGCCTCCATGCGCTCGGCGCCCACGCCCACCGTGTGGATGCGGACGCCGGCCTGGGCCGCGAGCTCCGCGGCCTTCTCCGGCGACACCTCGCCGACGTTGTTGGCGCCGTCCGTGAGCAGGATCAGCACCCGGTTCTCCGCCGGCCGGTCGCGCAGGTGCTTCACGGCGAGGCCGATGGCGTCGCCGATCGCCGTCTTCCCGCCGGCGATGCCGAGGGGCGTCTCCTGCAGCAGCGTGCCCACCGTGTCCCGGTCGAAGGTCAGCGGCGCCTGCAGGAAGGCGGCGGAGCCGAACAGGATCAGGCCGAGGCGGTCGCCGCGGCGGCGCTCCACGAAGTCCGAGAGCACGTGCTTGACCACCACCAGGCGCGTCGTGGTGCGCCCGTCGAGCTCCATGTCCTCGCGGTTCATGGAGCCGGAGATGTCCACGGCGAGCATGAGGTCGCGCCCCGTGACCGGCACGTCCACGGCGTCGCCCACGAGCTCGGGCCGCGCCGCGGCCAGCACGAGGGCGACCCAGAGGGTCCACAGGAGCACGAGGCCCCGCGGCCGTCGGCGGCGGGCCGGGCGGCCGGTCGCGTCCAGGCGCGCGAAGCGGTCCAGGTCCGGGACCCGCAGCGCGGCGGCCCGCTCCGGCGCCGGCCGGGCGAAGCGGCGCACGAGCCAGGGCAGGGGCAGCAGGAGCAGGAGCCAGGGCCAGGCGAAGGCGGGCATCAGGCGGCCTCCCCCGCGGGCGACGAGACCGTGACCGTCGGACCGTCCTCGTGCTCCTGCAGCCAGCGTCGGGCGAGGGCCGCGAGGGCGGGCACGTCGAGCTCGATCCGGCCCCGGTAGCGGGCGTCGCCGAGGACGCGGCCGGGACCGTCGCGGAAGTGCGCCTCACCGAGGGTCCGGTCGAGGAAGGCGAGGAAGGCGTCGCCGCCGAGCGGCGCGACCTCCGGGCGCGGATAGCGCACCAGGGCGACCCGACGCAGGAGCGCCGCGAGGGTCTCCGCATGGCCCACGGGATCGCCGCCGCTGCGGGCGGCCCGTTCCCAGGCGTCGAGCTCCGCCAGGGCCGCGCGCACGGGACGCGTGCGCGCCCGCCGCCGACGCAGGAGCACCGCCGCCGCGACGAGGGCGAGGAGCAGCGCGGTGGCGAGCACGTACCAGCCCGGTGCCGGTGGCAGGGCGCCCGGGGCCGCCGGCTCGTGGATGTCGTGGAGTGCGTCCAGGAGCGCCTGCGCGCCGGGGGGCAGGGGCCCCTCGGCGCCACGGGCCGGTGCCGCGGCGAGGAGGAGCAGCAGCTGCGCGGGCCGCGCGCCGGTCACCGGAGCCAGCCTCCGAGCAGCACCTCGAGGTCGTCCTCGGTGCCCGCCTCGAGCACCCGTCCCCGGGCGCCGAGCACCACCTCGCGCACGCGCCGGGCCCGGTCCCGGTGCGCGTCCCGCCAGCTCCGGCGCGTGCCTTCCGGGGCCGTGTCCAGGAGCACGCGCCGGTGGCCGTCGCTGAGCGGATAGACGTCACCCGCGGGCAGCTCCCGCTCGAAGGGATCCGAGACGAGCACCGCGTCCACGTCGCAGTGGCGGCCGATGCGCTGCAGGCTCCGGCGCAGCTCGCCGTCGTCGGCGAGGGCGGCGCCGTCCGCGAAGTCGCTCACGATCACCACCGTGGTGCCCGGCCGGGCGACGCGCCGCGCCTGCACCAGGGCGTCGGCGAGGCCGAAGCCTTCGGCGGTCTCCTCCTGCGTCGCGCGGCCGGCGGCGTAGCGCTCCGCGAGGGCCTCGCAGGCGGCGAGGAGCCGGTGCTGGATGCGCAGCACCGTGTCCCGGGCCTTGCGCGGGCGGAAGGCCTCGTGGCCGTCCACGCCGCG
>JAZBPF010000257.1:0-2492 GCA_036351515.1 Pseudomonadales bacterium
CCAGCCGATACTTACGCTTGCTCATGAGGGGACACCTCCCGCGTCTGGGTCGAGACATGGCTCCACGGCCATCGATCCAGCTTGAGGGTCCCCTCTTTTTTTTGCGGGGTATAACTAACTGTGAGAGCAAGCTCCAGCTGCGACCGCTGTCCTCGTCGCGGCGGCAGTCGGGCCTGCGGTGGCAGCGCAGGCGTCAGCGGAGATCCGCGTCCGTGAAGCCGAGGAGGTAGAGGATCCCGTCGAGGCCGAGCTGCGAGATCGAGTGCTCGGCACTCTCGCGCACGAGGGGCTTGGCGCGGTAGGCGATGCCGAGGCCGGCGATGGAGAGCATGGGCAGGTCGTTCGCCCCGTCGCCCACGGCGATGACCTGATCGAGGGACAGCGCTTCCCGCTCGGCGATCTCCCGCAGCAGCGCCGCCTTGCGCGCCCCGTCCACGACCGCGCCGACCACGCGTCCGGTGACGCGCCCGTCCTCGAGCTCGAGTTCGTTGGCGTACACGTAGTCGATGCCGAGCCGTTCGCGCAGGCGCTCGCCGAAGTACTGGAAGCCGCCGGAGAGGATCGCGGTCTTGTAGCCGAGGCGGCGCAGGTTGCCCACGAGCTGCTCGGCGCCCTCGGACAGCGGCAGGCGCTCTGCCACGTCCTCGAGCACGCGCGCGTCGAGGCCGCGCAGGAGCGCGACGCGCGCCCGGAAGCTCTCCGTGAAGTCGAGCTCGCCGCGCATGGCGCGCTCGGTGATCGCGGCCACCTCGTCGCCGACGCCGGCGAGGCGCGCGAGCTCGTCGATCACCTCCGCCTCGATGAGCGTGGAGTCCATGTCGAAGGCGACGAGGCGGCGGTTGCGCCGGTAGACGTTGTCGAGCTGGAACGCGATGTCCACGCCCAGCTCGCCGGAGGCGGCGAGGAACTCGCCGCGCAGGGCCGCCTGGTCCGGCGGCGCGCCCCGGAGCGCGAGTTCGACGCTCGCCCGTTCGCGCCCCGGCGCCACCGCTGCGCCGCCGTCCCCGGAGAGGCGCCGGATCCCGTCGATCCGCAGCCCGTGGCGGACCACGATGTCCGTGACCCGCGCGAGGTGGTCGGCCGAGAGCGCTCGCGCGAGCAGCGTCACGATGTAGCGCGGCAGGGCCTGACGCGCGCGCCATTCCTCCCAGCGCGGCGGATCGAGGGGCTCGAAGGCGGCCGTCAGACCGAGTTCGTGCGCGCGGAAGAGGAAGTCCTTCAGCACCGGCGCCGTGGAGTGCCCCGCCGGCAGGGCCACGACCACCCCGAGGGCGGCCTTCTCGTGGATCACCGTGTGTCCGAGGTCGCGGATCTCGACCCCGTGGGTCGCGAGCACCGCCGTGAGGGCGGGCACGAGCTCGGGACGATCGGCACCGCCGACGGTGATGAGCAGCAGGTCCTGGTGCACGCGAGCTCCCCGAGTCGCCCGTCCCGTCGGGCGCCGCGGCCGGCTCCGGAACGCGGCGAGGTCCGGGCCGGCGAGGTCGATTAGAATGCGCGCCGACCCGACGGCACAGGACCCGATCCATGCGCGACCACGCCCCCCGGCGGCGGCCCGCTCCGTGACCCTGCGCGCCCGCAGCCTGGTGCTCGCCGCGGCGGCGATCTGCGTCGTGCTCGGCCTGCTCCCGCTCCTGGTGACGGCCCTGGCCGTGGTGGAGGAGGACGCCGGGGCGGCGCGGGAGCGCTATGGTAGCACCGTCGCCGAGCGGCTCGCGGCGAGCTCCGTGGACGGGATCATCGCGCGGGAGACGCTGCTCCTCGCCGCGCTCACGCGGGAGTTCCACGACCTCTCCGGCGTGCGCTCGGCCGCGGTCTACGGCGCCGACGACCGGCTCCTCGCGGCCGCGGACGAGGTGGCGCCGACCCGGCTGGAACGGGACGGCGACGGGGTCTTCGTGGCCCGGGTGGAGTTCCAGGACGAGATCGTCGGCTACGCCCGCGTGGCCCTCGCGGCCGACGCGCTCGCCCCGGGCCGGCGGGGACTGCTCGTGGGGACCGCGGGCGTGCTCGCGGTCGTCCTCCTCGCCCTCGCCTGGTTCGCGGGCGAGCGCCTGGAACGGCGCCTGGCCGCGCTCCGCGGTGCGGCGGAGGCCCGCCTCGGCGAGACCGTGGCCGACGACGATCCGCTCCGTGCCCTGCGCCGTCTCCTCGAACCCGAGCCGGCGACGACGACGCCCCCGGAGGAGGCCCCCCCGCCGGCACCCCGGGAGCGGGCCGCCTGGCTCGTGGTGGTCAATCTCTTCAACCAGCTCGAACTCGACGCCGACGCCTGCGAGGAAGCCCTCGCCCATTGCGAGGATCTCCTCGACCTCGTCTGCGCGACCCGCGGCGGCCGCCACGAACCGCTGCCGGGCACGGGACTCGTGCTGCTCCTGGACGCCCCCGGCGCCCGGGAGGATCACGGCTTCGAGGCCCTCTGCACCGCGCTGCTCGTCGCCCGCGTGTGCACGGGCGCCGTGGCCGCCTCGTCCGCCGCGCGCCTGCGCTTC
>JAZBPF010000258.1:0-13840 GCA_036351515.1 Pseudomonadales bacterium
ACGGGATCGCTCCAGAGCACACCGGCATCGGTACCCGCGGCCCGCAGCACGTTCGCGGCCACGTAGGCCGCCATCCCGGCGAGCAGCACCACCGCGCCACGGCGGGACCGGGGCAGCTCCGCCTCCCGCAGGGCCTCGCCCCGGTCCGCCTCCCCCCTCGTCACGGACGCGGGCTCCGCGCGGGCGTCGCACGCCGCGTGGAACGCGGGCGTTTCGGCGAGAGCCGCGCGCACGCTGGCCCCCTCCTCTGCACAACGGCTGCACAGGGCGCGCAGCCCCCGGACGATCCGGTTCCGGTCCAGCCAGTGCCGGGCCTGCTCCCAGAACCCGTCGTCGCGGCGGACCTGACCGCAGTAGGCGCAGACCGGGAGCAGGCGCCCGAGCTCCGCCTCGCGCGCCTCGATCTCGAGGAGCGTGCGCGCCTCGAGGAAGGTGCGTCGGCGGTCGCGGCGCATGCGGACCGACAGCAGCAGGCCGAGGCCCACCGCCAGCGTCAGGATCAGGAAGCGCGGGAGGAAAGCGGTGAGTGCCTCGGGCTCCCCGAGGCTGCGCGGCAGCCCCTCCGCCACCGTCGCTCCGAGCACCACCAGCGCGGGCGCGAGGCGCAACGCGAAAGGCACCGGCGCGAGGAGCGTGGCGCAGAGGGTGAGCAGGACGATGGCCGGATGGGCGAGCTCCCCCGGCGTGAAGCGGAGAGCGCCGGCGACGAGCAGCGCGGTACCGAACAGCGCTCCACCGACGAGCACGTCGAGGGCACGGCGCGTGGACGCGCGTCCGACCAGGACGGCGGCGAGGCCGGCGCCCCCTGCCATGGCGGGGACGAGCACGCGCAGCCGCTCGAGCTCCGGCGCGGGCTGCACGAACACGTCCTGATAGAGGACCAGAGCGAGCTGATGGGCAGCCAGGGCGAGCAGCAGCAGGCGCCCGAGCCGGCGGTCTCCCTCGAGGGTCTCCGCCAAGAAGGCGGCCTCGAGGGGGCCGAGATCCCCGTCCGGCCGGCGGGCGGACACCCGGAAGGTCGCGCGCTCGACTTCCCCGGGCTGGTGCCCGCTCTCCGTTTCCGCCACCGTGACGATCCCCGACCCGACCCCGAGCGCCGCGCTTCCCCGCACCGCGACGGGATCGCGCGACGTCGACGGGAGCGCTGCCCGGATCGTCCACCGCACTCCGGGCGAGCGGAGTCTGCCATCGACACCGACGCATCGCATCACCACGGGCCTGCGGTCGCGGCCCCCGCCTTCCTCGGGGGCGGGGGGCGCGGTAGCCTCGCCGTCGACGGAGGGAGACGCCCATGCGCAAGACCTATCGGGACCTGATCGACGCCGCCGAGGCGGAGATCGAGACGTTGTCCGTGGACGAGGCGATCCGACGCCACGAGGAAGCGTCCGACACGGTGTTCGTCGATCTGCGCGACGTGCGCGAACTCTGGCGCGAGGGGACGGTCCCGGGCGCTCGGCACTGTCCCCGCGGCATGCTCGAGTTCTGGATCGACCCCGAGAGCCCCTATCACAAGGCCTTCTTCTCGGAGCCCGGGAAGCGCTTCGTGTTCTTCTGCCAGAGCGGCTGGCGCTCGGCGCTGGCCACGCGCACGGCGCAGGAGCTCGGCCTGGAGGCGGTGGCGCACGTGAGCGGCGGCTTCCGCGCCTGGGTGGACGCCGGCGGCCCGGTGGAGCCCGTGGAGAAGAAGGGGTGAGCGCCGCCTTCGAGGACGCTTCCGGACTCACGACCACCGCCGCCTCGGCCGAAGCCGTCGCGGCCTGGGACGCCCTCCTCGACGCCTACGGCGCCTTCAGTCCGACGGTCCCGGAGCGGCTCCGCGACCTGCTGACGGCGGATCCGGAGATGCCGCTGGCGCAGAGCGCCCGCGCGGCCCTGCTCCTGCTCTCGGGCAAGGGCGAGCAGGTCCCCGCGGCCCGCCGCGCCGCGGAGCAGGCACTCCGCCTCGCCGCTCGCGGCACGCCGCGGGAGCGGCTCCACGCGGAGGCCGTGGTCGCCTGGACCCGCGGAGCCGACGACCGCGCCGTGACCCTCTGGGAGCGGATCCTCGAGGCCGAGCCGCGCGATTTCCTCGCGTTGAAGCTCGCACAGTTCGGGCACTTCTACGCCGGCGGCGGCACCCCCATGCTGCGATCCGTGGAAGCCGTCTCGGACGCCTGGGACCCGACCGTCCCCCGCTACTCGCGCTACCTCGGCGTGCGGGCCTTCGCCCTCGAGGAGAATGGTCGCCTCGGCGAGGCGGAGCAGTGCGGCCGCGAGGCCTGCGACCTCGCTCCGGACGATCCCTGGGCGATCCACGCGGTCGCGCACTGCCTCGAGACCCGCGGCGCACCCGCGGAAGGCACCTCCTGGATCGACGGCCACGCGGCACACTGGTCGGGCGCCGGCACCATGGACGGACACCTGCGCTGGCACCGGGCGCTCTTCGCGCTGGAGACGGAGGGGGCGGACGCCGTGGCACGGGACTTCGCGGCCCGCTACCACGTCGCCGACAGCGAGGAGTACCTGGACCTGTGCAACGACGTCGCCCTCCTCGAGCGCCTCGCGCTCCGCGGCGTCGATGTGCGCGCCGCCCGGGAGGCTGTCGCCGACGCGATCCCGGTGCGGGACGGCGATCACCTCCTCGCGTTCTGCGACGTGCACTGGGTGCTGGGCCATGCCGCTGCGGGGCGCTTTGCCGCGGCGGAGCGCGTCCTCGACGGCATGCGCGAGCGCGCGGCCGGCGACGGGCCGGAGGCGGAGCGCTGGCGCCGGGCCGGCGTTCCAGTCGCCGAGGGCTGCCTCGCCTACCACCGGGGCGCCTGGGCGGCCGCCGCCGACGCCTTCGGCGCGAGCCGGGCCGACCGGCACCTGCTCGGCGGCTCCCACGCCCAGCGCGACCTCTTCGAGCAGCTCTACCTCGACGCCCTGGCCCGTGCCGGACGGCGCGCGGAGCTCGACCCCCTGCTCCGGGAGCGCACCCACCTGCGACCGCAGGAGCACTGGCAGCCGGCCATGGGCTGAGCGGAGCCGTCGCCACGGCGCCCTGTGGGAGCAGCCTTCGGTCGTGACGGCTCCGCTACGACGAGGACGTCGCCCGGGACGCCGGACCGGCTGAAGCCGGCTCCCACAAGGGGAATGCCACCGCGCGCTGTGGGAGCAGACTTCAGTCGCGACCGCTCCGCTCCGGCGAGGTCGTCGCCGCTAAAGCTGGCTCCCACAAGGGGAATGCCACCGCGCCCTGTGGGAGCAGACTTCAGTCGCGACCGCTCCGCTCCGACGAAGACGTCGCGGCTGAAGCCGGCTCCCACAAGGGGAATGCCACCGCGCGCTGTGGGAGCAGACTTCAGTCGCGACGGCTTCGCTCGATGCGTGCCTCGTCGCCCCGTGGGAAGCCGACGGAGTCGGCGATGCCGCGCTCGGGCGAGCCGCCATCCGCGATCGCGCACTGCGTGCGCTTCCCACGGCGCTCGCGGCGACCCGGGTCACGGCACGCCGCCCTGCTCCGTGCCGAGCCTTCCTGCTAGGCTTGCGCGTTCGTTTTCCAGGGGGAGCCCCGGTGCGCAACGCCGCGATCTATCTGCTCGCCTTCACCGGCGGTTTCACCATCATGTCGATCGAACTGCTCGGGGGCCGGATCATGGCGCCCTGGTTCGGCACCGGGGTCTACGTCTGGGGCAGCATCATCACCGTATTCATGGTGGCGCTCTCCATCGGCTACCTCGTGGGCGGTCGCCTCTCCCTCGCGACGCCGAGCCTCTCGCGCTTCGGGATCCTGTTCCTCGGCGGCGCGCTGTTCATCGGCCCGCTGCTGTTCTTCGGCACGGAGGTCATGGCCTGGGTCTTCGAGCGCTGGGAGGACCCGCGCTACGGATCGCTCCTCGCGGCCATGGTCCTGTTCTTCCCGCCGACGGTCATGCTCGGCATGATCTCGCCCTACTCCGTACGGCTCCTCGTGCGGCAGACGGAGCACAGCGGCAACGTCGCCGGGCTCCTCTACTTCGTGTCCACCTTCGGCAGCGCCGTGGGAACGCTCGGGACGTCCTTCTACTTCGTCCTCTGGTTCGAGGTGGACACGATCATCGCCGGCCTCATCGGCCTCCTGCTCCTCGCGGCGGTCGCCGGGATCGTCGTGGCCCGGCTCACGGAGACTCGCGCATGATCCGACGCACGCTGCTCCCGCTCCTCGTCCTCCTCGCCGCCGCGGCCCCGCTGCGCGCCGAGGTCATCCACGAGGAGGCCTCCCTCTACCGGAACATCCTCGTGCGCCAGCTCGGCAGCGAGCGCTGTCTGCTGTTCACGGTCCGCCGCTCGGACCGCAACCAGTCCTGCATCGACCTCGACGACCCGGACCGTCTCGTCTTCCCCTACGCGCGCATGATGCTCGCGGGCCTGCTCGTGAACCCGGAGCCGAAGCGGATCCTCATGGTGGGCCTCGGCGGCGGCTCCCTGCCCCGCACCTTCACGGCCCTGTTCCCGGAGGCGAAGCAGGACATCGTGGAGATCGACGAGGCAGTGGTGCGCGTGGCCGAGGAGTACTTCCTCTTCGAGCCCACGGAGCGGATGGAGGTGCACGTGCGCGACGCGCGCGTCTTCGTGAAGCGCGCCCTGGCCGCCGGGGAGACCTGGGACTACGTGATGCTCGACGCCTTCACCGGCGACTACATCCCCGAGCACCTCATGACGCGGGAGTTCCTGGAGGAGGTCCGGGGCGTGCTCGCCCCCGGCGGCGTCCTGGTGGCGAACACCTTCGCCTCGAGCCAGCTCTACGAGCACGAGTCGGCCACCTACGCGGACGTGTTCCCGCACGTGGCGGAGCTGCGCCTGCCCATCACCCTGAACCGCATCCTCCTCGCCACCGCGGACGGCTGGCCCGACGAGGAGACGCTCGCGGCGCGGGCGGACGCGCTGGTCCCGCCCCTGCGACGCTTCGCCGTGGACCCGCGCACGCTGGCGCGGAACGTCGATCCGGACTTCGAGTTCGACCGGCAGGCGCGCGTCCTCACGGACCAGTACGCGCCGGTGAACCTGCTGCGCGACGACTGACCGCCCGCCCGGGAGGCGGGCGGAAGGGGGCTCAACCGGCCTTCTGCTCGTCCGCGCGGGCCTCGAGCTTCAGGGCCGCGGAGTTCATGCAGTAGCGCAGCCCCGTGGGCTCCGGGCCGTCCGGGAACACGTGGCCGAGATGGGCGTCGCAGGCGCTGCAGAGCACCTCGGTCCGACGCATGAACAGCTTGCGGTCCTCCTTCTCGGCCACCGCGTCCTCGGACACGGGCGCCCAGAAGCTCGGCCAGCCCGTCCCCGAGTCGTACTTCGTCTCCGAGTCGAAGAGGGGCTGCCCGCAGCAGACGCAGGCGTAGACGCCCGGGGTCTTCGTGTCCCAGTAGCGGCCCGTGAAGGCCCGTTCCGTGCCGGCCTTGCGCGTGACCTCGAACTCCTCCCGGGAGAGCTGCTCGCGCCACTCGGCGTCGCTCTTCTCGACCTTACTCACGTGAATCTCTCCTGCTATGCTCGCGCGCGCTCGGCGAGCGCGTCGTGGCGCGATGGTACCACCCGTGTGCGGCCCCTCGCCGCGGCAGCGCGCCCTCCCGATGCCTCCTATGCTGCGGATCCCGGGCGTCCGCCCCCTCCGGTCCGGCACCGTCATGCGCGAGATCCTGAAGTCCCACAAGCTCGACTCCGTCTGCTACGACATCCGCGGTCCGATCCTGCGCGAGGCGAAGCGCCTCGAGGAGGAAGGACACCGGATCCTCAAGCTGAACATCGGCAACCCCGCCCCCTTCGGCTTCGAGGCGCCGGACGAGATCATCCAGGACGTGATCCGCAACCTGCCCCAGGCGCAGGGCTACTGCGACTCCAAGGGGCTGTTCTCCGCGCGCAAGGCGGTCATGCAGTACACGCAGCAGCAGGGCATCCGCGGCGTGGACATCGAGGACGTCTTCATCGGCAACGGCGTCTCCGAGCTCATCGTCATGGCCATGCAGGGGCTCCTGAACAACGGCGACGAGGTGCTCGTGCCGGCCCCGGACTATCCGCTCTGGACCGCTGCGGTCACCCTCTCGGGCGGCCGGCCGGTGCACTACCGCTGCGACGAGCAGGCGGGCTGGGACCCGGACCTCGACGATCTGCGCGCGAAGCTCACGCCGCGCACGCGCGGCATCGTGGTCATCAACCCGAACAACCCGACCGGCGCCGTCTACTCGCGCGAGGTGCTGAAGGAGATCGCGGACCTCGCCAGCGAACACGGCCTCGTGCTCTTCGCCGACGAGATCTACGACAAGATCCTCTACGACGATGCCGTGCACGTGCCGCTCGCCTCCCTCACGGAGGACACGCTCGTGCTCACCTTCGGCGGCCTGTCGAAGAACTACCGGGCCGCCGGCTTCCGCACGGGCTGGCTGATCGCCTCGGGCGCGCGCCTGCGCGCGCGGGACTACCTCGAGGGCCTCGAGATCCTCGCCTCCATGCGCCTGTGCTCGAACGTGCCCACGCAGCACGCGGTGCAGACGGCGCTCGGCGGCTACCAGAGCATCGACGACCTCGTCCGTCCCGGCGGCGCCCTGCGCGAGCAGCGCGACCTCGCGGTCTCGCTCCTGAACCAGATCCCCGGGGTCACCTGCGTGCAGCCGAAGGGCGCGCTCTACCTATTCCCGCGCCTCGACCCGGCCGTCCACCGGATCCGCGACGACGAGCAGTTCGTGCTCGACTTCCTGCTCGAGGAGAAGGTGCTGCTGGTGCAGGGCACGGCCTTCAACTGGCCCGAGCCCGACCACTTCCGCATCGTGTTCCTGCCCCGCCCCGACGACCTCGAGCACGCGGTCACGCGCCTCGGGCACTTCCTCGAGCACTACCGCCAGTGACCGCCCCCCTCCCCGGGGCCGTCAGCGAAGTCCGGCGAGGCGCAGCAGCGGCTGCGCCAGCGCCGAGCGCAGCACCGGGTCGAGCCAGCGGTAGAGGCGGCCGCTGACGCAGACGGCCCGGCCCGCTTCGACGGCCGCGAGCCCCTCGCGCACCACCACCTCGGCGTCGTACCAGAGCCAGGACGGGGTCTTCTCCTTCAGCCGCCGCTTGCCCGCGACCTCGTGGAACTCCGTGCGCGTGAAGCCCGGGCAGAGGGCGCAGACGTGCACGCCCTCGCGGCGCAGTTCCCCGTGCATGCCCTCGGAGAGGGCGATGAGGTACGCCTTCAGCGGACCGTAGCTGTAGTCGCCCGCACGGATCAGGCGCCCGGCGACGGAGGCGACGTTGACCACGCGGCCGAAGCCCCGCTGCCGCATGGGCGGGACGAGGAGATGGCACAGGTGCGCGACGGAAACGAGCATGAGCTCGAGCTGGCGACCGTGCTGCGGGAAGCCGGGCTTCGTGAGGAGGTTCGGGCCCGAGGCGCCGGCGTTGTTGACGAGCACGTCCACGGCGACGCCCCGCTCCGCGAGGGCGGCGTGGATCCGCTCCGGCGTCTCCCGCTCCGCGAGGTCGCCCTCGAGGCAGAGGACCTCGACCCCGGCCCCGCCGCGCAGCTCGGCGGCGAGCGCGTCGAGGCGCTCGCGGCGCCGGGCGACCAGCACGAGGTCGTGGCCGCGGGTCGCGAGCTGCCGGGCGAACTCCGCCCCGAGGCCCGCGGAGGCGCCCGTGATGAGCGCCGTCCGGCGCCCGGGTCGAGCATCCATGGTTTCCTTCCTGTCCCCGACGCTCGCCCGTCGCCGGTGCTGGAGCGAAGACCGGCGCAGCGACTACCCTTCCCGGCGACGGGCGCGGACGCGCCCGCCTCGCCTCGCCCTCCGGCCGCCGGGACGCCGCCCCGTGAGTGACCTGCACATCGACGACTTCTGCAAGGACGTCGCGCGCATCCTGAACCAGCTCTATCTCGTCTTCCCGCGCAAGTCGACGCTCTTCGTCGAGGACATCGCGGGCCACGACGAGCCCGACGAGTTCGGCATGCACAGCGAGCGGCACATGGCCTGCCTCGGCGCCATGCTCTGGCTCGCCGAGGAGGGCGTGATCCGCTACGGCGACACGATCCGCCAGGAGGCCGTGGACCAGGCCGTGCTCGCGGGACGCACCTTCGCCCTGCTCTCCGCCACCGCCGACGCCCTCACGGACGAGGAGACCGCCGAGCTCGAGGCGCGGCTGCCCGCGGCGGCCCGGGACGGCGGCGCCGGCGCGGTCCCGCCCTCCGTGCTGCGCACCGGCGGCACCCACGTGAACCGCCTGCGCATGGCCCTGCGCAGCCGCTCGAGCGACCGGATCCGCAGCGTCGTGCTGGAGCTCGTGGATCGGCTCCAGCGCTGACCGGCACGGCTCAGGCCTGCCAGAGGTCCGCCGCGTAGCTGCCGTCGAAGAGCGAGCTGCCGGGCATGACCCGCAGGCGCCAGGGTTCGAGGCGCAGCGCCGCGAAGCCCGGCGAGTCCGGCCCGTCCCACCCGGGGATGATCCCCGGGTCGTAGCCGACCGGCGGCGGCGCGGTGACGTAGCGGTCCCAGAGCTCGGCGCGCGTGGCGTCGTCCGTCGCCCAGCTCGCCGCGCACTCCGCGGTGCAGGTGTCCTGCTCGGGGTTCCAGTAGTTGCAGGACACGAAGGGGCTCGCCGCGAGGTGGGCCCGCTTCGTCGCCGTCGGCCCCGTGGCGACCCAGCCCGTGAGCCGCTCCCCGTCCCAGTCCCAGATCGGATGCAGGATCCGCGAGCGCGGCCTGCCCTGCGCGTCCACGGTCGCCACCGTGCACCAGACGATGCGGTGCGCCATTTCCACGAACCGCGGTGCGATCTCCGCCAGCTGCATCTCTACCCTCCTCCCCCCGGCGGCGCTCCGGCCGCGCCCCGATGCTACCCGCTGACGGGGCCGGCGGGCGGTCCTCCGGACGAGCCGTCCGGATCGAGCTCGCCGAGGGGATAGAGCACCCGGTCCTCGTAGCCGGTCACCACGGGGACGTGCCCGGCGAGCTCGCGATCGAGGGCGGCGTCCCCCGTGTCCACGACCAGGGGCCGGCCCTCGAGGGCCGCGAGCTTGCTCCGCGTCGCCACCACGTGGATTCGTTCGCGTCCGAGACGCCGGAGCAGTGCCGGAGAGAGCTGCTGGTTGCCGCGGCCGAAGACGTGGCCCTGTCCGCCGATCGCCGTCACCACGAGCTGCGCCGGGCGGTCGCCGACGAGTTCGAGGAGCCGGGTCGCGGTGACGTCGGCGGCGACCAGCTGCCCGCCGCGGACGACGTCCACCCCGAGGAGCGTGTTCGGCAGGCCGAGATGCGCCATGAGGGCCGCGGTGGTGCTCCCGGGGCCGATGATCCAGGTGTCCTCCGGCGCGTCGGCGATGCGCTCGGCCATGGCGGCGGCGATCTCCTCGAGCACGAGAGGCTCGGATTCGCGGCCGCCGATCTTCGTCGCCTGGACCCAGCGGGGCGCGGCGGGCACCTCCAGCTCGCCGAAGTGCCGGGTGCGGACCTCGCCGGCGCGGAAGCTCGCCTCGTCGATGTCGCGGACCTCCGCCGACTCCAGGGTCACGAGCTCGCGCTGCACCATGGCGCGGACGATGCGCGCGGCGGCGTCCGGGTGCACGGCGAAGACCCCGGAGTGCATCTTCACGCCCGCGGGGATGCCGAGCACGGGCTGCGGCCGGTCCCCGAGGGCGCGCACCAGATCCCGGGCCGTGCCGTCCCCGCCGACGAAGAGCAGGAGGTCGACGCCGGCGTCCGCGAGGGCGCGCACGGCCGCCACCGTGTCCGCGGCGCGCGTCTCCGGCCCGGCCGGGGTGCCGAGGACCTCGGGGTCGAAGCCCGCCGCCCGCGCGACGTCGGCGCCCATGGGCCCGCCCCAGGTGCGCACCGTGACCATCGGGGCGAGGTCCGCGAGCGCGGCGAGGCAGCGGGCCGCCCGCGCCGGCGCCTGGGGCTCCGCGCCCCGGGCGCGGGCCTCGGCGACGGTGTCCGCGCCGTCGCTGCCCTTCAGGCCCACCGCGCCGCCGAGGCCGGCGAGGGGATTCACGACGAGGCCGAGGCGGAACACGATGCGGTCTCCCCTGGTTGCGTGAGCCGGGCGAGCACCTCGTCCGCGAGGGCGAGGGACGCCGTGAGGCCCGGTGACTCGATGCCGAAGAGCTGCACGAGGCCGGGGACGCCGTGCTCCCCGGGGCCGTCGATGCGGAAGTCCGCCGCCGGCGCCCCGGGACCGACGAGCTTGGGGCGGATGCCCGTGTAGGCCGGCGCCAGCCTTGCCGGATCGAGCTCCGGCCAGTAGCGGCGGATCGCCTCGACGAAGGCCCCCCGCTCCGAGTCGTCGAAGGCGTAGTCCTCGTCCTCGATCCAGGCCACGTCGGGACCGAAGCGCGCGGCCCCGGCGAGATCGAGCGTGAGGTGCACGCCGAGCCCGCCGCCGCCCGCCACCGGATAGACCAGATGCCGGAACGGCACGGCGCCCGTGTAGCCGTAGTAACGCCCGCGCGCGTACCACTGCCGGGGCGCGTCCACGCCGGGCAGCGCCATCCGGGCGGCCAGGCCCGGGGCGCCGAGGCCTGCTGCGTTCACGAGCAGGCCGGTGACCAGCCGGGTCGGATCGCGCCCGCCCACCTCGAGCTCCAGGCCCGCGTCCGCGGCCCGCACGGCCGTCACCGGCGCGCCGGTGACGAGCACGCCGCCGGCGGCCTCGAGATCCCCGAGGAGCGCGACCATGAGCGCGTGGCTGTCCACGATCCCCGAGCGCGGCGAGTGCAGGCCGCCCACGCCGCGCACGGCCGGTTCCAGGGCGCGGAGCTCGGCCCGGTCGAGGGGCGCGAGATCTCCGGCGCCGTTCGCGCGCGCCTGCGAACGATAGCGCTCGAGCGTGGCGAGCTCGGCCTCCGTGGTCGCGACGATCACCTTGCCGATGGCGCGCGCGTCCACCCCGCGCTCCGCGCAGTAGGCGTAGAGCCGCTCCCGGCCGGCCACGCACAGGCGCGCCTTGAGGGAGCCCGTGGGATAGTAGATGCCCGCGTGGATCACTTCGGAATTGCGGCTGCTCGTACCGCTGCCGAAGCGGTCCGTCGCCTCGAGGACGAGGGTCTCGTGGCCGGCCCGCGCGAGGGCGCGCGCCGTCGCGAGGCCGACGACCCCGGCCCCGACCACCACCGCGTCGACGGTCCCGCTCGCGCTCACGCCGTTGCCTCCTCGACCACGAACCCTGCCCCGGAGCAGACGGCGGCGGCCTCGCCCCGGGCCCGGACCCGCTGCACGGAGAAGTCCCGCCGCGGGGGATAGGCGCGCCGCAGCTCGTCGAAGGCGGCCGCGCGCGCGGGTCCGTCGAGCGCCTCCGTCTCGCGCAGGGCCCGCGTGTCCGCCGCGAGGTCGTAGCCCTGCGTCACCGCGCGCCAGCCGGCCTCGGCCGACGTTCCCGCGACCGCACGCGGCGGCGGGGGCGGCGGGAGCACGTCCGCCGCGCGCACCCGGGGCGGGCGCCCGAGCCGGGCACAGAGCGCGTCGTGGATCATCTCCGTCCCCCGGGCCTTGCCGTCGAGGCTGTGGCCCGCGATGTGCGGCGTGGCGAAGCGCACGCGCCCGGCGAGGCCTGGAACGCGGTCGGGTTCGCCGTCCCACACGTCGAGCGCCACCCAGAGATCGTCGGCGCGGCGCAGCCGTGCGTCCAGCGCGGCGTCGTCGACCACCCCGCCGCGCGCGGCCTGCAGGAGCACGGTCCCGGGACGCAGGCGCTCGAGCGCCGCGGCGTCCAGCAGGCGCCGGGTCGCGTGCGGGCCGTCCCGGGTCAGGGGCACGTGCAGCGTCACCAGGTCGGCCTCCAGGACCTCCGCCCAGGAGAGCCAGGGAACGCCGGGGCGGTGGCGAGCCGTCTCGAGGGGCGGATCGGACAGCCCCGTCTCGAAGCCGAGGGCCACGAGGCGCCGGACGACGCGGCTCCCCACGGCACCGCCGCCCACCACGGCGCAGCGCGAGCGCCCCGGGACGAGGCGCCCCTCGAGCACGGCGTGCGCCACGGCGGTCACCACCCAGTCGGCGACGGGGTCCGCGTTGCAACCGGGCGCACTCGCGAAGGGAATCCCCCGCGCTGCGAGGAGCGCCGTGTCCACGTGGTCCGTCCCCGCCGTCGCGGTCCCCACGAAGCGGGGCCGCGCGTCGCCGAGGAGCGCCGCGTCGACGCGGGTCTGGGACCGGAGCAGGAGCACGTCGGCGGCGGCCACGTCGGCCGTCGTCACGGCGCGGCCGGGACGGGTGACGAGCGTCCCGAGGTCCTCGAAGAAGGCCCGGGCCCCGAGCAGGTTCTCGTCCACGAGGAGCCTCACGCGGCCGGCTCCCAGCGCTCCAGGCGGCGGGCGAAGCGGCCGGCGAGGTCGACTTCCGCGAGCGCCGCGGCGATGCGCGCCCGGTCCGGTCGCGGCGGCGCGGCCCGCCAGGGCTCGAAGGCGACGGGCGCGTCGTCGAGGGCGCGGGCGAGGCGCCGGGAGAGGAAGGCGTCCTCCCGGTGCGCGAGGAGCCGGCGCCGGAGCCCCGCGGCGCCCCGGAGTCCGGCGAGGGCCGGCTCCCCGTGGGTGTCCAGGGCCTCGAAGAGCCCCTCGAGGTGGCCGTGGCGCTCGAGCAGGGCCGTGGCCGTGCGGGCCCCGACGCCAGGGACGCCGGGGATGCCGTCGATCCGGTCGCCGGCGAGCCCGAGCCAGTCCGGGAGCCGCTCCGGGCCGACGCCGAAGCGCCTTCGGACCGCGGCGACGTCCGTGACGCGCCCCCGGGGCCCTTCGCGCATGCGATCCGCGTCGCGCAGGAGCTGCAGCAGGTCCTTGTCCCGGCTCACGACCTCCACGGTCCAGCCGTGCTCCCGGCCGCCGCGGGCCGCGGTGGCCAGCAGGTCGTCCGCCTCGTAGCGGTCGCTGGCGGCGCAGCACAGGCCGAGCGCCTCGGCGAAGCGCCGGCAGGCGTCCAGCTGGTGGGCCAGGTCCGGATCCGGCAGCACCCGCTCGGCCTTGTAGGCCGGATGCAGGTCGTGCCGGAAGCCGGTGCCGAGGGCCTCGTCGAAGGCCACGCCGAGGGCCGCGGGCCCCGGGGCGAGCTCCTCGAGCAGGAAGGCGACCCAGCCGTGGAGCGCGTTCGCCGGTCGGCCCCGGTCGTCCACGAGTTCTTCCGGCACCGCGAAGGCGCTGCGGAAGATCCAGATGCTCGCGTCGACGAGGACGAGCGGCCCGTTGCCGCTCACGCTGCGGCGTCCGTGCGGGTCCCGAAGCGCCGGGCCAGGGCCGCGCGGAAGCGCGCGGCGCGCGGCGGCAGTCCGTCCCGGCGCAGCCGCGCCGCCTCCCGGGCCACGGCCGCCGCGAAGGGCGCCGGATCGACGTCCTCGCGCCCGGGGTTGTCCAGGCTCGGCACGAAGGGCACCCCCGCCGCCTCCGCGAAGAGGGACTCGAGGGCCTGGGGACGCACCTCCACGGCCTCGAAGGCCCGCTGCCCCGCCGCGTCACGGCCCTCGGGCGCGTACCAGTAGCCGTAGTCCACGAGGCGCCGGCGGCGGGCGCCCGCGATGCACCAGTGGGCCACCTCGTGGAGGGCGCTGGCGAAGTAGTCGAGGCGGTAGCGGATGCGAGCCGGAGCGTCCTGCGCGGGCGGCAGGTACAGCGGCTCGTCCGCGCCCCCCTCGAGCACCGTGCCATGGGAGGCCAGGAAGGTGTCCGCGAAGAGGCGCTCGAGTTCCCGGACCCGGTGACCGGCGTCGCTCACCGGCCCGCTCCACCCGTGCGCGCGCCCTTGCGCAGGAGGAACTCGTGACGCCCCCCGGCGTCTGAATGGTGGAGGATCTCGTGGCCGAGGAAATGACAGAACTGCTCGAAGTCGCGCACGGAAGCCGGATCGGTGGACACGACGCGCAGGACCGTGCCCGCGCCCAGGCCGCGCATGCGGTTGCGCAG
>JAZBPF010000259.1:0-2236 GCA_036351515.1 Pseudomonadales bacterium
CGACCGGAAGGATCGGGGACTCGGGCACTTCATCGAACGGGAGGAGATCGAGCGACGCGTACCCACCCGGGCCACCGACATCCTGCGGGGGACGCCGGCGATCCGCCTTGCCGACATCGGCGGGGGGCGTCGGGACGTTCGACTCAACGTCCAGACCACCTTCGGCAACGACTGCGAGCCACGAATCTTCGTGGACGGGATGCTGGCCCGTGGTCGGGGCGTGGTCGAGCTCGACGAGAAGTCCGCGCCGGAGCGATCGCTCGACTTCCTCGTCAACATCACGGACGTGGAGGCGATCGAGGTCTACGCCCGCACCTCGGCGGTCCCGGCGCAGTACGGCGGCCTAGATACCGCCTGTGGCGTCATCGTGGTGTGGACGCGCCGGAACTGACCGCCTCGATCCGCGCCCTGACCGCGTCGTCCAGCTTCAGCCCGCGCTCGCTCGGGCCCACGCGGATGGTGATGCCAGAGGATTCGCCGATCGTCGCGATGGCGCGGAGGCGCCGGTTCTCGATCGGGATCTCACCCATGCCCTCGATCACCTCGTCCATGTGCCGCTCCAGCTCGGCGAGGTCGACCTCCACGTCCGCGGGATCCACCAGTTCGACGGCTCGGACCAGGTGCGCCCGATCGTGATTCCGATCTGCGACCCGATCGGCAACCGAGACACCGATCGCGAGGAGGGCTCCGACCACGGCGGAGGCGACGGGAAGTGCGAAGGCGCGGTGCATGGTGAGACTCCTGATGGGGGACGACGGGTCTCCATGGATCTACGGGACCGATCATCGACGGGTTCCCGGGATCAGCACCACCGCACCCGCACCCGGTAGGTCACGGTCTCCTCCCCCCGGGCCGGGATGTCCACCTGGAGCGTCTCGTCCGAGGGGCACCGAACGTGTGATCAGAATCTGACAGCTTTCGCGCAGGCTGCCAGCTTGCGTATGCTTGAAGCTGCACGATCGCTTTCCTACGAGTGACCCATAGGATGAAGTGACATGAGATCTTCGGCGAGCTCCTGATTGCTTGGGCTACTGTGTTTCTGGTGGCGACAGCGCTCTTCCTTTCGATTGGGAGTAACAGGCTTGCGGCTCTTCCCGGGTGCGACGGTGCTGCTTGCTTCACCAAGGAGGACTGCCAAAGCCCCTGCTGCGAGTGCCCGGGGGGAACGCCGATCATGCCTGGGTCCTGTGAGGTCTGCACCTAGCCGGAGCTGCAGGGCGCCTTCGTTGTTCAGCTTGGTTTCTATGGCATCTGACAGTGCTCCTGCGAAGGTTGGGACCAGTTGAGCTCCGGGTCGAAGCAGGGTAAGCGATGGCGCCCCGTCGGTACCGTGGTGGCCATGGCCACTGCCCCGCTCGCGGCATTGGTTGCCGCGGCCCTTGTCTTCAAGACCGGACTGTTTGGCCTCAGCCCGCCCTTCGAAAGACTGCCAGTCCCGAACTGGAGGGCGCACGCGGCGGCCCTTGAAGCATCCACAGTGAAAGGCGGAGCCGTGTCGATCGTCGTGTGGGGGGACTATCGCTGCGCGGCTTGCGTGGTGGAGTGGCCGAAGCTGGTCGCTCTCGCCAACGATCTGGGGAATGTTCGTCTTGAGTGGAGGCGATTCCCTATCATGGGCCGGGCCTCCCTCCTCGCGGCCAACGCGGTGGAGTGCGCCGACACGCAGGGCCACCGGGAGGCAATGCATCGTCGGGTTATCAACGATGGTCTGCCAACGAGTCCAACGCCCGCTTGTTGGTCCAACATGGCGATCGAGGTCGGCGTCCGCGACTCTACGGGCTTCCGGGAGTGTGTGACAAAGGGGGGGCTCCACCCCGCGGTTCGCTTGGACGTCGATGAGGCTCGCGCACTGGGGGTCCGAGCGACCCCGACACTGCTTATCGATAGCCTGCTTATCGTTGGCAGCCCCGGGATCAAAGCCGTCACTCAGCTAGTCACCGTGGGAAGTCGCTGAATGTTCGCTTCCCCCTCGGGTCGGATGCGCTGTTCATGGTACCTGTCCTTGGGCATGGCGGTCGGCGCCGGATTGGTCGCGTGCGATCGGTCGCGCCCTGGTGAGGACGTGGCGATCGTCGCTGAGCTTGCGATCCGCGCAGAGCCTGCGTGCGGTGAATGCGAGATCGTGTTCGAGACGGTCGTAGAGATCGGACGGCCGGAGGATCCGTTTTCGATCAGGGAGGATGCGGCGGTCCGTGGATGTATGATCGCGCCCTTCGGGAACGAAGGCTACCTGGTC
>JAZBPF010000260.1:0-4642 GCA_036351515.1 Pseudomonadales bacterium
CCACTCGCGCGACGCCCACTGGTTCGTGCCGGAGGACACGCGCACGCGCAGGGCCCGGATGTCCTCCTTCGCCACGGCGGGGTGGGCGAGAAGCCGGGCGACGAACCAGCCGGCGAGCTCCTCCACGGTGACGTTGCGCACGTCGAGCACGAGCACGTCCCGCGGCAGGAAGGGGATGCGCTCGTCGGCGTAGCGCGCGATCACGAGACCGTCCTCGTGCACGACGCGGAGGTGGGGCGATCGCGACGGCAGCAGCACCCGCTCGTCGAGCTCCTCGCAGAGGGCGGCGAGCGTCTTCTTCAGGACCGCGTAGTCGAAGCACAGGCCCGCGTCCCCGATCGGGGTCGTGACCTCGCAGCCGACGCGCCAGTTGTGCCCGTGCAGGTTCTCGCGGTCCGTGGCCGAGAAGATCGTGAAGTGCCCGGCGGAGAAGTTGAGGTACTCCTTGCTGATCTCGATCGTGGCCAGGTCGTGCGGCTCGCGTTGGACGACGGCGTCGCCCGCCGGGCGCTCTTCGGGCATGGGGCACTCCTCGGGAGAATCGACCGGCGGCGGGACGGCCCCGGTGCCCGCGGTTTCTCGTCCATCGCCGCGGCCCTGTCAAGGTGAGCGCGGCCCGGCTCCGGTCCGCGCCGGCGCATCGGTATACTGGCGCGCTTTCGCGGCCGACGGAACGGAGGACCCATGGCGCGGTTCGAGCGGGGACGGGTCCGGATCGAGTACGAGGAGCGCGGAGAGGGCTTCCCGGTGCTGCTCGTGGCGCCCGGGGGCATGCGCTCCGCCATGGAGCTGTGGTCCCGCAGCCCCTTCGATCCCCGGGAGGTCCTCGCGGACGGTTTCCGCCTCATCGCCATGGACCAGCGCAACGCCGGTGCCTCCACCGGGCCCGTCTCGGCCTCCGACGGCTGGCACACCTTCGCCGCGGACCAGCTCGCGCTGCTGGATCATCTCGGGGTCGAGCGCTTCCACGTCCTCGGCATGTGCATCGGCGGCTCCTACGGCCTGCGGCTCATGCAGGCGGCGCCGGAGCGGGTCGCCGCGGGCGTGCTGCTCCAGCCCATCGGCCACGACGACAACCGCGAGGCGTTCCGCGAGATGTTCGACGGCTGGGCCCGCGAGCTTGCGGCCCGGCGCGAGGACGTGGAGCCGACGGTCCTCGAGGCCCTGCGCGCCAACCTCTTCGACGGCGACTTCGTGTTCTCCGTGGACCGGGACTTCGTGCGCGGCTGCGAGACGCCCATGCTGATCCTGCGTGGCAACGACACCTACCATCCGGCGCGGGTCTCCGAGGAGCTCGCGGAACTCGCGCCCCACGCGGAACTCGTCCGCGAGTGGAAGGAAGGGGCGGCGGTGGACGCCGCGGTGGCGCGCGTGCGCGAATTCCTCGCGGCGCATCGCTGAGACGCGCCATGGACTCCTCCCCGCCTCGTCGTGCTCTCGCCCTCGGAGCCTCGCTCGCCACCACGGCGCTGCGCTTCGGCGCCGGCATCGCGGCGCGCCCCGCCGCGCGGCGGCCGCGCTGGCTGTTCGAGCTCTACGAGTTCGAGGGCTGCCCGCACTGCCGCCTCGTGCGCGAGGCGCTCACGGAACTCGACCTGGACGCGCTCGTGTACCCGTGTCCGAAGGGGGGCACGCGCTTCCGGCCCCGCGCCGAGGCCCTCGGCGGACGTCTGCAGTTCCCCTTCCTCGTGGACCCGAACCGGGAGGTCCGGCTCCACGAGTCGCACGCGATCGTGGCCTACCTGTTCGAGCACTACGCGGGCGGCCCCCCGTCCCTGCGCTGGCGCCTGCCGGCGCTGCAGACCCTCGGCTCCGTGGCGGCGGGGCTGCCGCGCCTCGGGTCGGGGCTGCGGGCGCGGCCCTCGCGTGCGCCGGAGCAGCCCCTCGAGCTCTACGCCTTCGAGGGCAGCCCCTTCGCGCGCCTCGTCCGCGAGCGCCTCTGCGAGCTCGAACTGCCCTGGATCCTGCGCAGCTGTGGCCGCACCCGCGTCGGCGACTGGGTGCCGCCCGCGCTCCGCGACGCCCTCGAGCTCCGGCCGGATCCGGAGACCGTCAACCGGCGGGCGCTCCTGGCGCGGGCCGGGCGGATCACCATCCCCTGGCTCGTGGATCGGGACGCCGGCGTCGAGCTGGGCGAGTCCGATGCCATCCTGGCCCATCTCGAGGAGACCTATGCGCGCTGAGCTCCACCGGTCCTTCCTCCCGCGCAGGCTCCCGGCGTTCTGCCTGGGACTCGTCCTCCTCGCGGCGTCACCGGCGCGCGGGGAGGGACCCTTCGTCGAGGCCGGGGACCCCTGGCTCCGCGCGGACGTGCAGCGCCTGGCCGACGCGGGCGTGCTGCCGGGGCCCGTGGCCACCTGGCCCCTCGCCTGGGAGGCGATCCGCGAGGCGCTGCGCGAGGCCCGCGACCGCGACCTCGATCCGGCCACGGCAGCGGCCGTCGGGCGCGTCGGTCGCCGCGCCGAGGCGGAGACCCTCCGCGGGACGCTGCGCGCCACGGTGCTGGCGCGGGCCGCCGAGGCGCCGCGGACGATCCGCACCTTCCTCGACTCGCCGCGGGAGGAGGGCGAACTCGGTGCCGCGCTCTCCTGGATGGGTCAGGGCGTCGCCCTGCGCCTCGCGGGCCGGGCCGTCACGGACGCGGACGACGACGACACCTGGCGCGCCGACGGCAGCTACCTCGCCCTCGCCCTCGGCAACTGGACCCTCTCCGGCTCCGTCCTCGATCGCCACTGGGGGCCCGGCTGGCAGAGCAGCCTCATCTACTCGGCCAATGCGCGGCCGATTCCGGCGATCGCCCTGGACCGGCGCTTCACGGACGCCTTCGAGAGCCGCTGGCTCTCCTGGCTCGGGCCCTGGGACGCGTCCTTCGTCTGGGGTTTCCTCGAGGGCAGCCGGGCGGTGCCCGACGCGCGCCTGTTCACCGGGCGCATCGACTTCCGTCCGCGCCCGGGCCTCGAGCTCGGCATCACGGGCATGGGGCTCTGGTGCGGCGACGGACAGCCCTGCGGCGTCGGCACCTTCTTCGAGATGGTCTCCGGCGGCGGCTCCGGCGACGAGACGAACCCGGACGGCAACAACGACTTCGACCGGCTCCTCGGCCTCGACGGACGCTGGTCCCTCGCCGGGACCGGCGTTCCGGTGGCCCTCTACGCCCACGTGGTCGGCGAGGACTTCGGCGACGGCGCGTCCCGCTTCCTGTTCCCGACGGCGCTCCTCGGGCAGTTCGGCGTGGAGACCTGGGGATCGAGTGCGCGCCTCGGGGGCTGGCGCGCCTTCCTCGAGTGGGCCGACACGGAGTGCGACTTCGCCCTCGCCCGGGCCGTGGACCCGCGCAACGACGAGGGCCGACCGGGCTGTGCCTACCGGAACTCCACGTTCCGCGACGGGCAGACCTTCAAGGGTCGGGTCTTCGCCCACGCCGCCGACCAGGACTCGAGCCTCGCCACCGCCGGCTTCCTCCTCGACGACGTCGCCGGCGGTGCCTGGAGCGCGACCTTCGCCTACGGCCTGCTCAATCGCCGCGGCGCCGACCGCAGCACCGTCGTGCCCCGGGAGACCGAGTACGCCGAGCTGGAGCTCGTGCACCGCCGCCGCGGACGCCTCGGTGAGCTGACCCTCGGCGTCGGCTGGGCGATGCTCGACGACCAGGTGACCGGCGACCGCGACGAGGATCCGCGCGCCTTCGCGGAGTGGCGCGTCACGCTTCCCTGACCGGCGGCGGGCGGCGCGATCGAGTTCCCCGCGGCGGCCTCGTTGCCTTCCCGGTCGTCCGAAGAGCTACCGCTCGCGACCCTCCTGCGGGACCAACTCCGGGCGCTTCCGATGCACGCGCGGCCCCCGTCGGTCGTTGCTCACCTGGGCCTGCCACGCCACGCCCTTCCTGCGCCGGCAGGCCGGGCGCCACAAGCGCGGCGCGGTGGCTTTACCGAGGATCGGGGCTGTAGGGTGATTGCATCGCAGGCCGCCCGAGGAGGTGCCCCATGCTCGACTCGCCGCTCATCAAGCCTGCCGAGGGCTATCTCCGCGACCGCTGGGTCCCCGCCGCCTCCGGCGCGCGCATGGAGGTGCGCAATCCCGCCACGGGCGAGGTCGTCGCCGAGGTCCCGCGCATGGGCGCGAAGGAGACCGAGGACGCGATCGGCCACGCCGTCGCCGCCCTCGCCGCGCGGCCGTCCCTCGGGACCCGCCGCGGCTGGCTGCAGAAGATCCACGACCAGCTCCTGGCCCAGGCGCCGGAGATCGCGCGGGTGCTCACGGCCGAGCACGGCAAGCCGCTGGCCGAGGCCCGGGCCGAGGTGGAGTACGCCGCCGGCTTCTTCGGCTTCTGCGCCCGGGAGATCGATCGGCTCGCGCCGCGGGAACTCGAGGAGCATCCGAAGGGCTGCCGCTGGTCCGTGCACCACCGACCCGTCGGCGTGGTCGGCCTGATCACGCCCTGGAACTTCCCCATCGCCATGATCGCGAAGAAGCTCTCGGCGGCCCTCGCCGCCGGCGCGCCCTCCGTGATCAAGCCCGCGAGCCAGACGCCGCTGACCATGGTCGCGCTCTTCCACGTGCTCGACGAACACCTCGAGCTGCCGCAGGGCATGGTGAACCTCGTGATCGGCGACGCCGGGCCCATCGGCGAGGTCCTGTGCAC
>JAZBPF010000261.1:0-3352 GCA_036351515.1 Pseudomonadales bacterium
TCGTAGCGGGAGAGCAGCCGGCCGGAGGCGTCGACGACCAGACTCGAGCGGCCGTTCGGATGGGCCTCGCCGTCCCGGCGCAGGCGCAGGGTCACGCGGCCCTCCGGAAGGCCGCGGAGGTCCAGGAAGCGCACGGCCGCGTCGGGCCAGGCGCGGGCGGCCGCTTCCAGCACCGCGCCGAGGGTGGCGGCGTCCGCCGTCGCGGGCGCCGGGGTGGTCGGCTCCGCCAGGGTCTCGGGCGCCGGCAGCCCCGGGCGCCAGGCCCAGTGCCAGGCGAGGAGCAGCCCGCAGGTGACGACCACGGCGATCGGCGCCGTGGCCAGCGCCCCCCACTGTCGATGCGCCAGCATCCAGCGCCCGCGCGTCATGCGCTGCGGGAACAGCTCGCGCAGGCGCACGCGCGGTACCCCGCGGGCGAAGAGGATCCGCCCGAGGGCGACGGCGAGGAGCGTGACGATCGCGAAGGCGCCGGCGACGGTGCGGCCGGTCTCGCCGGCGAGCAGGTGCACGTGCAGGTCGAACAGCACGCCGAAGGGCGAGCCGCTCTCGTCCCAGCGCGCGAGGAGCCGGTCGCCGCCGGCGCTCACGAGGGCGCGGCCGTCCCCCGTCAGGTAGACCAGCCAGCCGTTCCGTCCGGCGCGCGGCGCGTCGAGGAGCGTGGCCTCCCCGGGCGCGAAGTGCGCGGCTGCCCGGGACGCGGCCGCGGCGAGGGCGGCCGCGGATCGCGGCTCCGGCTCTCCGGCGAGGTCCCCGTGCTGCAGCCGCCAGACCGTGTCCCGATAGGCGAGCACGATCCCGGAGACGGCGGTCGCCAGCACCACCAGGGCCACGACGAGGCCGAGGCGCCGGTGGAGCTTCGCGAGACCGGGCGAAGGCCTCGCTCGGGGCGCAGCGGAGCGGGGCTCCGCGGCCGCCTCAGAAGGCACGCTGCCAGCCCAGGGTCAGGGTCCGCCCGCGACCGGCGAAGAAGCCCGTGGCCCCGGCGAACTGGTAGACCTGCGAGTAGTAGGTGACGTACTGCTCGTCGAGGAGGTTGGCGACGCCCAGGCGGAAGGTCCCCGCCTGCGTGTCGCGGGTCACGAGGGCGTCCACGAGCGTGTAGCCGTCGAAGCTCGCCACGTTCGAGCCGGGCCCCGTGAAGTCGCGGTCGAACACCCGCATGGCCGTGAGCCGTGCCGTCGTCGCGCCCGGCAGGGACGCCGTGAGGGCGAGGTTGAGCCGGTCCGGCGCGATGTTGATGCCGGGCAGGTCCGTCTCGAGGGTCCCGTCACCGTCCGAGTCGAACTCGCCGCGCAGCCGCGCGTAGCGCAGCTCGGCGGTGAGCGTCTCCGTGAGCTGCCAGTCCCCGCTCGCCTCCAGCCCCTCGATGCGGGTCTTCTCCCGGTTCACGGAGAAGATGCCGTCGGCGTCCGGCGCGAGGCGCTGGCCGAGGTCGGACTCGGAGACGAACCAGGCGAGCTGGGCGCGGCCGCGCTCGCCGGCGAAGCGCACGCCCCACTCGAGGTTGTCGCTCACCACGGGTTCGAGGTCCAGGAAGGTCTCCACGGAGGTGCCCGGCGTCGAGATGCCCCGGAGCACGCGGCCGACGTCGGGCATCGTGAAGCCCTCGGACCAGGACAGGAAGAACGACACCTCGTCGCTCGCGTCGAAGACCGCGCCGGCGTTCAGGAGCGTCTCCTCGAAGTCGGGCGTGCCGCCGGTCACGAGGGGCGCGCCGTAGGCCGCGAGCGTGCGGAAGTCGTCCACGTCGAGCTCGGCGAACTCGTGGCGCACCCCGGCGGACAGCGTGAGCGGCTCGCCGAGCCACTCGAGCTGCAGGAAGGGCGCGGCGTTGCGGAAGGTGGTCTCGGGGACCCAGTCGCGGCCCGTCTGCACGAGGCTCTGGCGGGTCGTGTCCTCGAGGAGATCGAAGCCCGTGACCACGGAGAGGGACGTCTCGCCGATCCCGTCCCGCGACCAGGTCACGCGGGCGCCGCGCTTCTCCGACTCGTTCGCGGACTGGTCGAAGAGCTCGCCCTCGGGGGCGAAGGCGGGATCCTGGAAGATGCCGAAGGTGCCCCCGCCGTAGACCGCCTCGAAGTCCTGGAGGTAGACGGAAGCGGAGAGGGTGCCGCCGAAGAGCGCGTCGTGGCCGTAGGCGAGGGATGCGGTGGTCACGTCGTTCACCGGCGCCTCGCCACGAAGGTCCCCCTCGATCGCCTGCGTGGTCAGGCCCGTGGCGGGATCGCCGGGGACGCTCACCCAGTCGCCGTGCCCCTCGAGCTCGAAGTCGTTGACCATGAGCGTCAGGTGCTGCGCCGCGGTGAGCTCGACCCGCCCCTTCAGGAAGAGGTCGCGCTGGCGCGTGTCGGCGAGGTCGCCCTGGGTCGTGTCCACGCCGATCGTGTCGCCGTCGGCGTCCTGGTAGATGCCGCGTTCGTGCACGCTCGCCGAGACCAGGCCCGAGA
Source organism: Pseudomonadales bacterium (assembly GCA_036351515.1). Taxonomy (GTDB): domain Bacteria; phylum Pseudomonadota; class Gammaproteobacteria; order Pseudomonadales; family Azotimanducaceae; genus JAZBPF01. Next base: position 2,448 of record JAZBPF010000261.1, read on the forward strand.
AGCGCTCCGTGGCGCCACCGCCGGTGTAGCGCAGCTTGTACTCCATGGCGTCGCCGTCGAGGTCGTCGGCGGCCGTCGTCTGGGCCTCGAGTTCGTGGAAGACGCCCTCGCCGGTACGGGGGCGCCGCGTCACGAAGGCGATGATGCCGCCGGAGGCGCCGAGGCCCTGGAGGGCGTTCGAGCCGTGGATCACCTCGACGCGCTCGAGCAGGGCCGGATCGATCGTGTAGCCGTCCCGGGAGCCGTTGCGCAGCGGATTGCTCTGCGGCACGCCGTCGATCAGGAACAGGGGTTCCCGCCCCCGGAGCGTCTCGCCGAAGCCGCTCAGCTTCTGGCGCGACGGCGAGTAGCTCGGCACGTGGCGGCCGAGGAGGGCGGCGATGTCGGTCTCGATGGCGAGATCGCGGCGCAGGTCCTCCTCGTCGATGATCGTGGCCGTATGGGGCAGGGAGGTGCGGCTGCGTTCGACGCGGGTCGCGGAGACCACCACTTCCTCGTCGAAGGCGGGCGCGCGGCGCGGCTCGGCGGCGCCGACCTGGGCGGCGGCGAGCAGGGTGGAGAGGCCGATGGTGCAGGGCAGGACGTATTTCATGAGGACCGTGTTTCCCCCGGTGGAACGGACGAGGCGGCAAGAGAATGCGCGGGCCTGTCTCGGAATGCAAATCATTCACGATACGCGCCGGAAGATGACAGTTTGACCCGGTCGTGACGGCTGCCTAGGCTGCGCGGGTCCTGGGGTTCCGGCCGGTGACGGGCCCGCCCGAGCCCCGCCCTGCGACGACCCCTCCCCGTGACAAGAGGATCTTCCCGGTGCGAATCGCGGTGCTCGGCGGTGACGGTTTCGTGGGCTGGCCGACCAGCCTCCACCTCTCCCAGCTCGGCCACGAGGTGACGATCGTCGACAA
>JAZBPF010000262.1:0-2454 GCA_036351515.1 Pseudomonadales bacterium
GGTCGCTCCGGGCAAGCGCCCCTTCCACACGCTCATGGCGACGCTGATCACCGGCACGGGCGACGCACCCGCGGATCGTCCCTTCGTGATGACCATCGGGACGCCCGGCGGCAGCGGGCAGCCCCAGTTCGTCACCCAGGCGCTGGTCGAGATGGAACTCTTCGGTCGGTCGCCGCAGCAGGCCGTGGAGGCGCCCCGCTATCGCATGGGGGCGGGACGGTCCATCGATCTCGAGGGGCGCCTGGCGGGCCCGACGGCCGTCGGTCTCGAGGAACGGGGCCACGAAGTGACGCTGCAGCCCGACTGGACCGCGGACTTCGGCAGTCTGACGGTGATCCGTCGCATGCCGAACGGGGTGCTGCGCACCGGCGCCGACATGCGGCGGGAAGCAGCGGCCCTCGCCTGGTGAGCACGGAACCGCCCGTTCCCATCGGGCCGCGGTGCTGCGCAGCGCGGAACCCTGACCGGAGGCCCTGATCATGTTCCAGAACGTCCTGTCCGCGCCGCGGGTGGCAATCGTCGTCCTCGCGCTGACGATCCTGCGCGCATCGGCGGAGGAGGTCCGCTTCGATCTGACCACCGCGAGCGTCGCCGACATCCAGCAGGCCGTGGACGCCGGTGCACTCACCTACGAGAGGCTCGTCGAGCGCTATCTCGCGCGGATCGCCGCCTACGACGACGCCGGACCGAAGTTCAACGCCATCCTCGAGATCCATCCCCGAGCCCTGGAGATCGCGCGGGCGCTCGACGAGGAGTACCGGACCTCGGGCCGGCGCAGCCCGCTCCACGGCATCCCGATCGTCGTGAAGGACACGGTCGACGTGCACGACCTTCCCTCTGCGGGGGGCAACGTCGGTCTCGCGGGCACCTTTCCCGACCACGACGCCACGATCGTCCGCAAGCTCCGCGATGCCGGCGCGATCATCCTCGCCAAGGGGAATCTCGACGAGTTCAACCTCGGCTCCGAAGGCATCAGCTCGATCGGCGGGCAGACGGCGAACCCCTACGACCCGACCCGGAACCCCGGAGGGTCGAGCTCCGGCCCGGCGGTGGCCGTGAACGTGGGCTTCGCCACCCTCGGCATCGCCACCGAGACCGGCGCGTCGATCCGCAGCCCTGCGAGCAACAACAGCCTCGTGGGCATCGCGCCGTCCCAGGGGCTCGTGAGTCGTGCCGGGATCATCGTGATCTCCTTCAGCCACGATCGCGCCGGCCCCCACGCGAAGTCGGTCGCCGACGCGGCCCTGCTGCTGAGCCACATGCGGGGCCTCGACCCGGACGATCTGATGACCCACGACGCCCTGGGGACGGACCGGCGAGCGCCCTATACGGAGGCGCTCGATCCGGAAGGTCTCCGGGGCATGCGCCTGGGCGTGCTGGAGGACCTGTTCCGCGAGGGGGAAGACTTCGCGCCGGTCAACGAGCAGATCCGCGGCGAGATCGAACGCATGCGCGAGGCGGGGGCCGTGGTGGTCCCGGGACTGACGCTCGGCATGGACCTCGTCGGCTTCTTCCCGCAGATCCGCCACAGCGTTCCCGAGTTCCGTGCGGGCTTCGATGCGTATCTGCGCAGGAGGGGGGAGAGTTCACCGTTCCGGACCCTGGACGAACTCCACGAGTCCGGGCGTTACCTCGAGGATCTGGAATGGTCCTTTCGCAGGACGCTGCCCACGGCCGAGCTGGAGTGGGACCCGGAGTATCTGGCGCGGCTGAAGAACCGGCGCACCCTGCGCGATCTGCTCACGGAACTGATGGACCGCCACCAGCTCGACGCGCTGGTGTATCCCTTCAAGTCCCTGACCGCACCCCCGCTCGGGACCGGTGATCGCGGTCCACGCGACAATCCCGTGAGTTCGGGGACCGGCCTCCCGGCGATCGTCCTGCCGGCGGGTGTGGCAGCCGATGGGCTGCCCATCTCCGTGGAGCTGCTCGGCAGGCGCTTCGACGAACGCAAGCTCGTCCGGATCGCCAGCGGGTACGAGGCGGTGAGTGGGCATCGACTGGCGCCCTCGAGCGCGCCCCCGTTGCCCGGGGATCGTTTCAGCTACTCGATCCCGGACCCGGGCGAACCGGTCCAGTGACCCTCGAGGCCAGGCCCTTGCTCGGCCGGTTCGTCCGCACTGCAGCCCTCGCCGGCCTCCTGCTGACGGCGGCCTGCTCGCAGCTTCCGGAAGTACCCGATGCGAGCGGTGCCACTCGCTCCGGACTGGCGGTGGCGGCCCAGCCGGATGCGGCCCATGCCGGCGCCGAGATGTTCGCGCTCGGGGGCAACGCGGTCGACGCGGCGGTCGCGACGGGCTTCGCCCTCGCGGTCGTGGAGCCGACCATGAACGGACTCGGCGGACGCAGTCAGCTGCTGCTGCGGACGACGGACGGCCGGTTCCACAGCTTCCAGGGGATGACCGAGATCCCTGCCGCCTGGGTCGCTCCCGAGGAGCCGGTGCGGGACGGCTA
>JAZBPF010000263.1:0-3206 GCA_036351515.1 Pseudomonadales bacterium
CCGTCAGCCTGCCCCGTCGGCGTCGCGCTGGCGCTGGCCGACGATGAAATCCAGCTCGACCAGGACGCCGTGGGCGCGGGTCGTATCGTCGAGGCGCGGCGTGCGCCAGCGCACGAAGGGCTGCAGGGTCACGAAGATCCAGTCCCGGAAGATGCTGCGCCGGTAGAGCGGGCCCGCGGTCCAGGTCCCGGCCTTCCACTCCGGGTCCGACTCCCCCTCCACCTGCAGCGAGAAGGCCACCACCGCCCGCGACTCGAGGCGGCGGAAGAGCAGGGCGCCGGCCTCCCACTCCCAGCCCTCCCGTTCCTCCCAGGTGTCGATGGAGCTCGAGACGCGCAGGAGCGTGCGCTCCCCGAGGCTGCGGTTGAGCTGGCCGTTGAAGCGGACGCCGAAGCCGTCGTCGAAGTGCCAGTAGGGGCGCGCGGAGAAGAAGCCGTAGAAGTCCTCCGCCTCCGGTCGCAGCAGCCGGCGCACGCGCAGGGACAGCTCCGGATTCCCGCCGGAGGTGAAGGTGCCGTTCACGCTCGCGTGCGTCCGGCTGTCCTCGTCGAAGATCCACTGGAGACCGATGCGGCCGTCGGCGTCGTCGCGGTCGTCGAGGATCAGCTGCTCCTGATCCGCGTCCGCGACGCGCAGGGCGTCCCGATCCTGCTGGCCGGCGATGAGGAGCGCGAAGCGCCGCCGCCCGCTCGGGAGGTCGATCTTCCCGCGGATCTGCGCGTCGGGCGTGAAGCCGTCGTCGTCGTCCCAGCCGAGCCGCGGCGTGAGGCGCAGGTAGGAGAAGTTCGATTCGAGTTCGGCCCGCTCCGCGCCGAAGAAGCCGTCGATCCAGCGAGCCGTGGACTCGACGCGTCCCGCGAGGGCGTCGTAGGTGTCGTCCACGCGCACGCCCCAGCCCTGGTCCTCCGCCGAGTCCGGGGCGGGGACCGGCCGCTCCTCGAGCCGGCTCTCCTCGGCGAACGCGGGCCCGGCCGCGAGCGCGCCGGCGAGCGCAAGGGGCGCGAAGGTGCGCAGGGTGACCATGCCCGCATCATCGGCGCTGGCTCCGGCGGGCTCAAGGGAGGGCGCCGCCGCGACGCGCTCGTCGGCCGGCGCAGGAGTCGGTACGCTCCCCCTCCGCCCGAAGCGGGAAGGGAACGTCATGCAGGAGCCCCGTCGACCGATCCGTCTCCTCCGCGCCGCGCCGAGCCAGGACGGCGACCGGGTCCGCATCCAGCGCATCGCCGGCTTCGGCGATCCGGCGCTCGATCCCTTCCTGCTCCTCGACGAGCTGCGGGGCGAGCGGGCGGACCTCGGCGGCGGCTTCCCGCCCCATCCGCATCGCGGCATGCAGACGCTGACCTATCTCCGCGAGGGCGGGATCGTCCACGAGGACAGCCGCGGTCACCGCGGCGAGGTCGTGGACGGCGGCATCCAGTGGATGTCCGCGGGGCGCGGCATCGTGCACTCGGAGATGCCCACCGCAGGCCGCGAGCGCTTCCACGGCTTCCAGCTCTGGATCAACCTGCCGGCCGCCGAGAAGGGCGGTGTCCCCCGCTACCGGGACGTGCCCGCCGAGGCCCTCGGCGCCGCGAGCGGGGCCGGTTTCCGGGCACGGGCGCTCGCTGGTTCCTGGACCCTGGACGAGGCGAGGATCGAGGGGCCGCTCGCGGAGATCGTCCCCCGGGCGGCGATCGCCGATCTCGAACTGGACCCGGGCGCGGCCGTGACGGTCGCCGCGGAGCCCGACGAGACCCTGCTCGCCTACGTCTACGAGGGCGCGCTCGCGCTCGGCGATCGTCCGGTCCGGGCGCGGGAGCTCCTCGTGCTCGGTCCCGGGGATCACTGGCGCTGCCCGGCCGATGCCGCCGGGGCTTCGCTGCTCCTGCTCCGGGGCCGCCCGATCCGCGAGCCCGTGGTGGCCTGGGGCCCCTTCGTCATGAACCGGCGCGAGGAGATCGAGGAGGCGATCGCGGACTATCGGGCAGGGCGCTTCGGCTGATCCTCGTCCCGGGGCAGGGTCGCGGGCGAGAAGACGTGCCCGAGATCCTCGGAGAGCCAGCGGCACGCCTCCTCCGGGGTCCGGAAGGTGCCCGTGCGCCAGCCCGTGAGCTCCGCGAGCAGGCTCCACATGCGGCCGAGGGCGAACTGCAGGTCCTCCGGCGCGACGATCGCCACCGCGAGTTCGGGCTGCAGGACCGCCGCTTCCTCGGCGATCTCCCGGAGCGCCTTGATGTGCTCCGCGCTCACGCCCGCGAGGTCGCTGCCCGTGAAGTCCGCGTACCAGAAACGGCAGCGGCGGAACGCGTCGGTCTCCTCGAAGAACATGCGCCGGTTCTCCGCCAGGAGCATCTCGCCGTCGACGCGGCCCCGGACGCGCTGGAAGGCGCCCGCCAGCCCGGCGATCTCGATCGTCTGCAGGGTCACGGACTCGCGCCCTCGACCGAAAGGCGCCGCGCGAGCGGGGCGATGGTCAGGCCCTGGACCAGGATCGAGAACACGACGGTGACGTAGGTCGCGGTCAGGATCGTGGTCTTCCATTCGTTCTCCGGGAGCGACAGGGCCAGGGCGACGGAGATGCCGCCCTTGAGCCCGCCCCAGGTCATGAGCGGGATCACGTCCCGCCCGAAGGCCTGGAACGGCCGCAGCAGGAGCACCGGGATCGCCACGGCCGCGAACCGCCCGGCGAGGGCCAGGACCACGGCGCCCGCCGCCGCCACGAGATAGCCGGCGTCGAAGGCGATGGCGAAGACCTCGATGCCGATGAGCAGGAACAGCACGGCGTTCAGGATCTCGTCCACGAGCTTCCAGAAGGCGTCCACGTACTCCCGCGTGCGCTCGCTCATGCCTTCGGCCATGCCCACGTGGCCGATGAGCAGCCCGGCCACGACCGCCATGATCGGCCCCGAGACGTGCAGCGCGAGGGCGAGCTCGTAGCCGCCGAAGGCGAGCGCCAGGGTCAGGAGCACCTCCAGGGACACGTCGTCGATGCGGCGCATGACCCGGAAGGTCCCCCAGCCGAGCACGGCGCCGAGCAGGGCGCCGCCGAAGGCTTCCTGCACGAACAGGCCCGCGGCCCCGGCGAAGGAGGTCGCCGCCGCGCCCGGCGCGGGGAAGGCGAGGCCCACGAGCACCAGGAAGGCGACGTAGGCGACGCCGTCGTTGAAGAGGCTCTCGCCCGCGATCTTGGTCTCGAGCGCCTCGCGCAGCTTCGCCGCGCGGAGCAC
>JAZBPF010000264.1:0-3443 GCA_036351515.1 Pseudomonadales bacterium
ACTCCATGGGCACGCCCCTCGAGGGCGGGGCCGACGCCTTCGCGCAGGGGCTCCTCGCGCCCCGCGGCTGGACCGCGGGCAAGCACGATCCGGCCGATCCGGACACCTGAGCCCGGCCGATCGACCGGCCCCGGCCTCTGGACGTCAGCGCCGTGCGCGACGCGCGAGCCAATGGTCCAGCGACAGCGCCCCTGCGCCGCGGACGAGCAGCCAGAGCAGCACCGCCGCCCACACGCCGTGCGTGGGCCAGGCGCCGGGATAGACGAAGATCTGGATCACCCCCGTCATCGCCAGCAGGCCGAGCGCGGCCCAGCGGGTGCCGAGCCCCAGCACCAGCAGCAGCGGGAACAGGTGTTCGGCGACCGTCGCCAGCAGCGCAGCGGTACCGGGCGCGAGCAGGGGCACCGCGTACTCGTACTCGAACAGGAGCAGCGCGTTCTCCGAGAGCCGCGGCCAGCCGAGCGTGAAGTTCCCGGCTGCCGGATCCAGGGCGAAGCCCTCGATCTTCGTCTGGCCGGAACGCCAGAAGACCGCGGCGATCGACAGTCGGCCGAGGAGGGCGACCCCGGCCTCCGGAATGCGTGCGAATCCGTCCCGGGCGCGCTCGAGCAGGGTTCTCGGGGTGCCTCGGGCGGGCGCCGGTCCATCGGGGTGGGTCGTCGAAAGCGTCATCGATTCGCTGCTCCGGATGCATGCCAGGCGACGATGGCGCCGTGGCGGACCAACAGGGTGAGAAGTTCGGTGAAGGCCTCCGCGTCGTCCGCCTCGTCGAACGCGTCCCCGAGTGGGCGGCCTTCGGCCAGGAGCCGGGCGAGGCGGCCCGCGGCAGCGGGGATCGGCATCACGAACACCGCGTCTCCGTCGCGCAGGACGAGGGCGGCCTCGGGCGCGTCGATGGCCACGGCCGAGACGGGCCCGCGGCCCTGATGCGCGGCCCAGAGCGAGACCACGGCCCAGGACGCCTCGAAGACCTGCACGGACGGGTGCAGCGCGAGGTGCACGGTCGTGAGGTCCATGGCCTCCTGCAGCCGGGCGGCCAGCACCGGTGCCGGCAGTGCGTCGACGTCGGCGGCGCGTCCTGCGCGGACGCGCGCGAGCTCGAGTTCGGCCAGCGCCCCGAGCCAGGGCAGGCCCTGCGCCGGCGGGAAGGCGGCGAGAAAGGCCGGCAGTGCGGCCGCGTGGTCCAGCAGCAAGGGCGAGCGCGGCGGCTGGCGCCGCACGAACTCGGCGGCCGCCGCAAGGAAGAACGCCTCCCCGACGACGGCCTGCGTCACCGGGAAAGTGTCGGCCAGGGCCGCCGTGAGCGCCGCGACGACGTTGTTCCGGTAGACGGCGAAGCGCGCCGCCGGGTCGGATCCGTTCCAGGTGACGAGGCCGGCGGGCGGCGGACGCTCCGGATCGAGGAGCGCCGCGGCGAAGGGCGCGTAGCAGCCGTCGATGTTCATGCCGCCGCCTCCGCGACGCGATGGAGCACGCGCCGCGCTCGTTCGGCTTCACGGGTCAGCTCCGTCAGCGGCGGCACGGCGTGATCCCGCTCGAGGAGCGTCGGCCGCGGACCGAGGTGCGCGACCGTGCGTTCGAAGAGTGCCCAGACGGCCTCGTCGACGGGGGCGCCGTGGTCGTCGACGAGGAGACGGTCGCCGGCGCCGTCGCGGTCCTCGGCGAAGCCCGCGAGATGGAGCTCGCCGACGGCGTCCGGCGGGAGCGCGGCCACCAGCGCCCAGGGGTCGCGGCCGTGGTTCACGGCGCTGACGAAGGCGTTGTTCACGTCCAGGAGCAGGCCGCAGCCGGTGCGGCGCACGACCTCCGCGAGGAAGTCCCCCTCGTTCCAGGTCGAGGCGGCGAACTCGACGTAGGTACTCGGGTTCTCGAGCAGCAGGCGGCGCCCGAGCGCTTCCTGCACTTCGTGCACGTGCGCACAGACCCGGCCCAGGGTCTCGCGGTCGTAGGGCAGGGGCAGCAGATCGCCGAACCAGTGCCCGCCATGGCCGGACCAGGCGAGATGCTCCGAGCACCAGCGCGGCTCGAAGCGCCGCACGAGCGCGGCGAGTCGCGCGAGGTGATCGCGGTCCAGCGGACCGGCGCCCCCGATCGAGAGGCCCACGCCGTGGACGGAGAGCGCGAAGCGGTCCCGGACCGCTTCGAGCTGGCGCAGCCGGGGCCCGCCCTCCACCATGTAGTTCTCGGCGTGGATCTCCACGAAGTCGATCGCCACGTCCGATCCGAGCAGTTCGGGAACGTGTTGCTGCTTCAGGCCGATGCCGGCCAGCGGGCGAGCGTTCTCGAGACGACCCGGATCGGACACGGCGGCGGGCCCTCAGCGGTCCTGCTTCGGCGAAAAGGCCGCGAGCTGACCGTGACCGGTCGGAGACGTCTCCGAGGGCATCTCCGTGCAGGTCCCCTTCGGCACGAGCTTCCAGGCGTTCGCCTGGTGGTCGACCTTCGAGGTGCCGGCGCAGGTGGTGCCTGGGCCGGCGGCGCAGTCGTTCTCGCCCGCGAGGGCGACGCCGTAGCACTTCTCGCGAGCGCCGGCGTCGCGCTCGGCGGCGACGGCGGAGGCGCCGAGGCTCAGGGCGGAGCCCAGGGCGAGGGCGAGGAGGGCGGAACGCCGGAGGGAATCGGTGGTCGTCATGGGTGTTTCTCCTGCAAGGCTCGATCGGATGGAGGCGCGGCCCACCGGGGCACGTGCCTGGAAGAGGGGCGAAGCGGCTTCGGCGTCGCGTCCTCGGAGGGGAAGTCGACGGGGCGCCTCGCCCGGTTACAGGCGGGCACGAAAAAAATCCTCGCCGCCTGCGTGTAACCTTCCGGGACCACGCGACGACTGACTCCGGAGACGCTCGTGCCGCCGGGCGGCGATCCCTTCGAGACGGAACTCGAGCCGCTCTGGCGCCGCGCCCTCGAGGGTGACGAAGCCGCCTACCGGGCGGCCCTCGAGTGCATCGCGCGGCGGCTGCGCGCCGTGCTCCGCCGACGCATGCAGTCGCTCCCGGACGACGTGGAGGACCTCGTGCAGGAGACGCTTCTCGCGATCCATCTGCAGCGCGGCACCTGGGATCCGGCGGTGCCGGTGGGGCGCTGGGCGCTCGCCATCGGCCGCCACAAGCTCGTCGACCTCTGGCGTCGTCGAGGGCGCCGCGAGGCGCTGCAGGATTCGCTGGACGATCTCACGGACGCCGAGCAGCCCGTCGGCGAGGAGGACGACGGCGAGGCGCGGCGCGATCTGCGCGCGCTGATCGCCGAGCTGCCGGACGCGCAGCGGCGCGCCATCGAACTGACCAAGCTCGAGGGCCTGTCCGTGGCCGAGGCCTCGGCGCGCACCGGCGTGTCGGAGTCGGCGCTGAAGGTCCAGGTGCACCGCGGCCTGAAACGGCTCGCGGCGTTCGTGAGGAAGGAGCCGTGAAGACCGACGAACTCATCGACCTGCTGGCGACGAACGCCGGGCC
>JAZBPF010000265.1:0-2150 GCA_036351515.1 Pseudomonadales bacterium
CGTCGTCGCGTCCATGCAGCCGAATCATGCGACCAACGCGATCGGCTACGTGCCCGAGCGCGTCGGCGAGGCGCGCGCCGCGAACGCCTACGTCTGGCGCGCGCTCCTCGAGGACGGGGCGACGCTGGTCTTCAGCGCCGACTACGGTACCTCGCCCCTGAGCCCGCTCACGCAGATCGCGGACGCGGTCTTCCGCACGAGTCCCTTCGGCTTCGCCGACGGAAAGCCCTGGCATCCCGAACAGGCCGTCACCTTCGAACAGGCGCTGCACGCCTACACGCAGGCGTCCGCGGACATCACGGCCTGGGGCGACGAGCTCGGCTCGGTCACGGTCGGCAAGTGGGCGGACTTCGTGGTCCTCGACGGCCGCGTCCCCGAGCCCGTCGACGAATCCTTCCGCGACCTCGCGGTGGCGCACACCTTCCTCGCCGGCCGCGAGGTGTACGCCGCGGAGGAATGACCCGGCGGAAGCTGGCTCTCACAGGGAGCGGTCGACGCGGCCCTGTGGGAGCAGACTTCAGTCACGACGGCTTCGGCCCGGCGCTGTCGTCGCCCGGCCCGCCGGAGCGGCTGAAGCGGGCTCCCACAAGTGCCGTGCCGACACCACTCGCGGGAGTCCGCTTCAGCGGTGACGCTCGCTGCCGCCGGACCTACGGTCGCCCGGCCCGCCGGAGCAGCCATGGCTGCCTCCCGGGAGCGAGCGTCCCCTTCAGCCCGCCGCCTTCCAGGCCCCCATGGACCCGAGATAGGCGTCGACCCGCTCCACGCCGGCGCTGCGCAGCACGCTCGCCGCGACCGTCGCACGGGCGCCGCTTCCGCAGAGCACGGTGTAGTGACCGCCGCGGTCGAGGGCGTCGACGCTCCGAGGGAGCTCGCCGAGGAAGCGGTGCGCGGAGCCGTCGATGCGTCCCGCTTCCACTTCCTCCACGCCGCGCACGTCCAGCAGCGTCCAGCCTTCCGGCGCACCGCGGAGGCGGGCCCGCACGGTCTCCGTGTCGACGGCCGGAATCGTCTCGAAGGCACGGCCTCCCGCCGCCCAGGCCGGCAGGCCCGGGGCCAGGTAGCCGGCGATCCGGTCGAAGCCGATGCGGGCCAGGACCGTCACGGCGGCGGCGGCCTCCTCGCCGTCCGCGGCGACCAGCACCAGGGTCTCCGAGGGCTCGAGCAGCCAGCCCGCCCAGGCCGCGATCATGCCGACCGGGAGCGAGAGGCTGCCGGGCAGGTGAGCCCCCAGGAACGCCGTCACCTCGCGGACGTCGACGATGCGCACGTCCGCGAGCTCCCGGAAGGCGGCCGCCGAGAGCGGCGCGGGCGGCGTGTCGCGCACCGGCTCCGCCCCGAGCGTGTTCAGCCGCTCCATGTGCGTGAAGTAGGGGGGCTTCTCGTGGTGCTCGGCGAGCTTCGCCGCGACGAAGGCCGCGCGCGTCTCGAGCTGCAGGCGGGGGTTGTGCCGGCGCTCGAAGCCGATCGTGGAGACCTCCCGGTCCGCCATGCCCGATCCGCACACGGAGCCGGCGCCGTGCGCGGGGTAGAGCACCGCCTGGTCGCCGAGCGCGAGCAGCTTGCCGAGACTGTCGTGGAGCAGGCCGGCCACTTCCTCGGCCCGGTCCGGGTAGAAGTCCGTGCGTCCGACGTCGCCGACGAAGAGGGCGTCGCCCGTGAACACGCCGAAGGCCGTGTCCTCGGCGAAGGCGGGGTCGTAGAGCGCGAGGGAGATGGAGTCGTCCGTGTGCCCCGGCGTCTCGAGGACCCGCAGCTCGACGCCGCCGAGCGTGAAGCGATCGCCGTCGCGGACCGTCTCCGCATAGGCGATCGGTTCGGCCGGGTTCGGCCCGTGATGGACCGCGGCCCCGGTGCGCGCCGCCAGGAGCGGCGCGCCGGAGACCAGGTCCTCGTTGCGGTGCGTCTCGAAGATGCGCGTGATGCGGCAGCCGTGCGCGTGGGCGATGTCGAGGTAGACGTCGACGTCACGGCGTGGGTCCACGACCGCGGCCTCGGTGCCGCTGCCGACGACCCAGGAAAGGTGTGCGAGTCCTTCGGTCCGGACCTTCTCGACGAACATGGGAGCTCCTCCTTGGTTCCTGCGTCTACCGTCGATGCGCGGCCGTGGTGCGGTCAAGTCGCGTCGTCGGCACCACGCCTGCGGGGGC
>JAZBPF010000266.1:0-4892 GCA_036351515.1 Pseudomonadales bacterium
CACAGGGGGGTGTCGACACCCCTTGTGGGAGCCGGCTTCAGCCGCGACGCAGACGATCGAAGCCGGAAATCCGGTGCGTCAGAACAACTTGCCGGGATTCAGGATCCCGTCCGGATCGAAGACCGCGCGGATGGCCTTCAGGTAGGCGATCTCCTCCGGCGGGCGCGAGTACTCGAGGTAGTCGCGCTTGAGCAGACCGACGCCGTGCTCCGCCGAGATGCTCCCGCCGTGGCGGCGGACGATCTCGAAGACGTCCTTCGAGACCCGGTGACAGCGCTGGAAGAACTCCTGCTGGGAGGCGTCCTCGGGCTTCAGGATGTTCAGATGCAGGTTGCCGTCGCCGATGTGGCCGAACCAGACCACCTCGAGGTCCGGATAGGCCTCGGCCGCGAGCGCGTCCACGTCGGCGAGGAAGGCCGGCACCCTGGCCACCGGGACCGCCACGTCGTTCTTGTAGGGGGTCCAGGCGGAAATCGTCTCGGAGATGTCCTCGCGCAGGCGCCAGAGGCGCCGCGCCTGATCCTCGGACTGGCTCTGGACGCCGTCCACGGCCCAGCCCTGCTCCACGCAGTGCTCGAAGGCGGCGAGGGCCGCCTCCGTGTCGCCGCCCTGTTCGAACTCGATGAGCGCGTAGAAGGGGCACTCGGTCTCGAAGGGCCGGGGCAGGCCCGTGCGCTCGACGACCTTCGTGAGGGCGAGCTCGGAGAAGAACTCGAAGGCGGTGACGTCCGTACGCGCCTGGAAGGTCGCGAGCACGTCCATGACCACGGGGAACTCCGGCAGGCCGAGCACGAGCACGGACAGGGGCCCGGGGGGCCGGCGCAGACGCACGGTGACCTCCGTGATCAGCCCGAGCGTGCCCTCGGAACCGATCATGAGGTGGCGCAGGTCGTAGCCGGTCGCGTTCTTCACGAGCCCACGCCCGAGGTCGAGGACGTCGCCCCGGCCCGTCACGACGCGCAGGCCGGCGATCCAGTCCCGGGTCATGCCGTAGCGGATGACCTTGATGCCGCCGGCGTTCGTGGCGACGTTGCCTCCGAGCTGGGAGGAGCCCGAGGAGGCGAAGTCCACGGGATAGAACAGCCCCTGCTCCTCGGCGAAGGCCTGCAGGGCGCCGGTGGCGACGCCGGGCTGGCAGCGCACGAGCTGGCCGGCGGGATCGAAGTCGAGGATCCGGTGCATGCGGTCGAAGGAGACGACCACCTCCCCGGCGGAGGCGACGGCGCCGCCGGAGAGTCCCGTGCGGCCGCCGGAGGGCACCAGGGCGAAACCGTGGCGGCGCGCCAGGGTCACGAGCGTGACCACCTCGTCCTCGCTCTCCGGGAAGACCACGGCCGAGGGCGCCACCGGGAAGCTCCGGGTCCAGTCCCGGCCCCACTCGGCCAGCGTGTCGGGATCGCGCTTCAGGCGCTCGCCGAAGACGTCCCCGAGCGCGGCGGCGGCCGCGTCCGGAAGGCTCGGAACGGAGGGCTGGGCGGTCGAGGACATGGGGCGGACCGGCACGGGAAAACGGGGCGCCATGCTACCATGCGCGCCCCCTCGGACCCGACGGCGCCCGTTCCATGAGCAGCGCTTCCACGCCCCGTACCTCCCTCGACAAGGACAAGATCCGCATCCTCCTCCTGGAGGGCATCAGCGAGACCGCCGTCGAGAACTTCGCCCGCGCCGGCTACCGCAACGTCGAGTCCGTCCCCGGCTCCCTGCCGCGCGAGGCGCTCCTCGAGCGCATCGAGGGGGTGCACATGCTCGGCATCCGTTCGCGCACGCAGCTCGACGACGAGATCTTCGAGGCGGCGCGGCGGCTCATGGCCGTGGGCTGCTTCTGCATCGGCACCAACCAGGTGGATCTCACGGCCGCCGTGCGCCGGGGCATTCCCGTGTTCAACGCACCGTTCTCCAACACGCGCTCCGTGGCCGAGCTGGTCCTCGCCGAGGCGATCCTGCTGCTGCGGGGCGTGCCCCAGAAGAGCGCGCTGGCCCACCGGGGCGTGTGGCAGAAGACCGCGAAGCACAGCTACGAGCTGCGCGGAAAGACGCTCGGGATCATCGGCTACGGCAACATCGGCGCCCAGCTCGGGGTGCTCGCCGAGGCCTTCGGCATGCGCGTGCGCTTCTACGACGTGGTGCGCAAGCTCAAGCTCGGCAACGCCGAGCAGGTGGACAGTCTGCGCGAGCTGCTGTCCATGGCCGACGTGGTGACGCTGCACGTCCCGGACACCCCCAGCACGCGCAACATGATCGACGAGTCCATGCTCGGGTACATGAAGCGCGAGGCGGTGCTCATCAACGCCTCCCGGGGGACGGTGGTGGACATCGACGCCCTGGCCAAGGCGATCGCCGCCGACCAGCTGCTCGGCGCCGCCATCGACGTGTTCCCGAAGGAGCCGCGCACGAACGAGGACCCCTTCGAGTCGCCGCTGCGGCGCTTCGACAACGTGATCCTCACCCCGCACATCGGTGGCAGCACCGTCGAGGCGCAGGAGAGCATCGGCGGCGAGGTCTCCGAGAAGCTCGTGCTCTACAGCGACAACGGCTCGACCATCGGCTCCGTGAACTTCCCGGAGGTGGGCCTGCCCTCCCATCCCGGCAAGCACCGGCTCCTGCACATCCACCGCAACGTCCCCGGCGTGCTCTCGGCCATCAACCGCGTGTTCTCGGACAGCGGCCTGAACATCTCCGCCCAGTACCTGCAGACGAACACGGAGATCGGCTACGTGGTCGTCGACACGGACGCGGACCACAGCGAGCTCGCCCTCGAGGGCATCCGCCGCGTGGAAGGCACCATCCGCACGCGCGTGCTGTTCTGAGCCACCGGGCGCCGGAGGGGGACGCCATGGACCGGGGGTGCGCGACGACGGATGCCGAAGCGACGCTCCGTGCCGGACCGGGCTGAGGCAGGAACCCCGTGGACGCGCTGACCGGCTCCGCCTGGCTCACGCTCGGCCTCTGCGCCGGCGTGATCGGCGTGCTCGTGAGCACGCGGCTGACGCCGGACCTCGTGCTCATGGGCGCGCTCACGGTGCTCTCCGCGGCCGGCGTCCTCACCCCCGCCGAGGCCCTCGGCGGTTTCGCCAACGAGGGACTGATCACCGTCGCCGCCCTGTTCGTCGTGGCGGCGGGCATGCGCGACTCGGGCGCCGTGGACCTCATCGTCCAGCGCGTGCTCGGCGAGCCGCGTCACTACCGGCTGGCCCTGGCGCGCCTCATGCTCCCGGTGCTCGCCATCTCCGGGTTCCTGAACAACACGCCGGTGGTCGCCACCATGATCCCGGCGGTGCTGCGCTGGTCCCGGCGCATCGGCTTCCAGCCCTCGAAGCTGATGATCCCGCTCTCCTACGCCTCGATCCTCGGCGGCACGCTCACGCTCATCGGCACGAGCACGAGCCTCGTGGTGAACGGCCAGTACCGGGCGCTCACCGGGGAGCCCGGGTTCTCGCTCTTCGCCATCACGCCGGTGGGGCTGCCCGTGGCCCTCGCGGCGTTCCTCTTCTTCGTGCTCACCGCGAACCGGCTCCTGCCGGATCGCACGAGCCCCTCGGAGACCTTCGCCAATCCGCGCGCCTTCACCTTCGAGGTGGCCGTCGCGGAGAACGGTCCCGTCGTGGGCCTGACCATCGAGCAGGCGGGGCTGCGGAACCTCAAGCGCATGTTCCTCGCGGAGATCGAGCGCGCGGAGACGATCCTCACGGCGGTGGGCCCCGGCGAGCGCCTGCGCGGCGGCGACCGGCTCGTGTTCGTGGGGGAGACGGACGCGATCCTCGACGTGCTGCGCATCAACGGGCTGGTCGCGTCGTCGGCCGAATCGCCCGTGATCGAGCGGGACGTCGCCGAGCGGCGCCTCGTGGAGGCCGTGGTCTCACCCGCCTGCGAGGTGCTCGGCAGCACGATCCGGGACAGCGGCTTCCGCGAGCGCTACGGCGCCGTCGTGCTCGCCGTGAACCGCGGCGGCGAACCGATCCGGGGCAACCTCGGCAGCATCCGCCTGCGCGCCGGCGACGTCCTGCTGCTGGAGGCGCGGCCCGCCTTCCTCTATCGCCAGCGTCAGCTCCGGGACTTCCTGCTCGTGAACGACACGGGGGAGCGGCGGCCGGCGCACGACCGCGCGCCCCTCGCCTGGGCCGTGCTCGTCGCGCTGGTGCTGGCGGCGACCACGGGCCTGACGTCGATGCTGAACGCGTCCCTGCTCGGCGCCGGGGCGATGATCCTCGGCCGCTGCGTGCGGCCCGCGGCGGCCCGACGCAGCCTCGACCTGACCGTGCTCGTGACCATCGGGGCGTCCTTCGCCCTCGGCACGGCGCTGGAGGTCACGGGCGCCGCGGCCTGGATCGGCGACGGGGTGCGGGCCCTGGCGGGAGACCGGCCGTGGCTGCTCCTGATCCTGTCCTACCTGTGCGTGTCGCTCCTGACGGAGCTGATCAGCAACAGCGCCGCGGCCCTGATCATGCTCCCGGTGGTGCTGAACGCGGCCGCGGGGACGAACCTGAACCCCGAGCCCTTCGTCATCACCACCATGATGGCCGCCTCGGCGAGCTTCTCGACGCCGCTGGGCTACCAGACGAACCTCATGGTCTTCGGCCCCGGCGGCTACCGCTTCGGGGACTTCCTGCGCACGGGCCTCGCCATGAACGCCCTCTGCGCCGTGGTCACGCTCGCGGTCGTGCCGCGCATCTACCCGCTGCTGCCCGGCTCCTGACCCTCGCGCCCGAGCCAGGCGAGCTCGGGGTCCAGCACGGGCAGGCGGAACTCGGCGAGAAAATCCATCCCCCGCAGGTGCGCCCGGATACGCAGTTCCCAGAACACGCCCTCGACGCCGGCCTCCAGGGTCGCGGGCGGACGATCGGCGGGCACCGGGAAGCGCACCGGTACGTGCCAGGGACCGCCGGGATCGTCGG